>NZ_JACEGK010000014.1:0-33147 GCF_056859195.1 Streptomyces sp. NH27 | reverse complement strand
GTGCAGGGGGCGCGGCGGGCGCGGCGGGCGCAAATCGCATGGGCGCCGCCGATGGCATCGACGGCTCGGACCGCACCGGCAACGCGGACGGGGACGCCGGCCGGAGGGCCGGCGGGCCGGACGCGGCCTTCATCGACGCGGACATCGCGCTGCACACCGCCGTGGTCGCCGCCGCGTACAACCCCGTACTCACCGATCTGTTCGCCGAGTTCGTGCCCGTGCTCCGGGAGAACATGCTGGCGCTGCTCGACCTGATGGACGTGCGCGCCCACGACGAGGAGCACGGAGAGGCCGCGCACTCGGCGCTGGTGGAGGCGATCGCCGCGGGCGAACCCGACCTCGCGGCGCGCGTGCTGCGCGACGAACTCTCCACCACCCAGGAGCATCTGAGGGACCGTCACCCACGGTGCGAGGACACGCCGTTGTAACCGCGCCGCCGCCACGGACGCGCAGCAGCCCCGCACCCGGCGCGGTCCACCTGCCCGGTTGACTCGCCCTGGACCGTCAGCGCGAACTGGTCGCAGCCTGCCGGGAATGGGCGTCCGGTCCGGTGCCGATGCGGCACACCCACCTGCCACGTGGCGGGTGATGTCCGTGCAGACGGTCTGCGTCGGCTGGCACTACGGAGACTTGCATACGGGCCCAGGTACGGCAAAGCCCCCTGTCGCGGGGGCAACAGGGGGCTTGCCGCTCTCTCACTCGGTGCTGTCGCTGCTCTGTGTCGGCGTCTTCGGCTCGGTGGTGCAGCCGCCCTTTCGGCAGCCGGGGACTCCACAGGACATGGTGATCACTTCCTCCCCGGATGTGGCGTGTTCGCGCTGGCTCGCCCTGCCTGGAAGGCGTTGGCGATCTCAGCGCGGAGTTCGTCGTACGGGGCTGCGTCTGCCCCGCATCGGTGGTGCAGTTCGCTGACGAGGACATTGAGACGCCGTTGGTCCTCAATGCCGATCGGTCCGGACGCGAGCACGGCCCGCAGATCCTTGACTGTCTCCGTCAGCGGTTGATCCGCGACCCTTGCACTGAGGGCCGTCAAGTCGCTCACCCTGCCGAAGGGCTTGAGCGGACGGTCAAGGAACTCGCGGATGGTGATCACGTGGGCCGGCTCCTTCAGTGACATCGTGCGGACCCGTCCCGGGGCCATGCTTGGCAACGCAACCCCGAAAGGGGCGTCTACGGGATCGGGCGGTCTTCCATCGACGTCCGCCAGTAGCGCGTGACGGTCTCTCGGAAGTGGGTGTGCGACGGGTTGCGTGCCGAGTGCCGGATGGCCCACGTCTGCACCTCGGCGAAGTCCTCACTGGCGGGGCTGCGACTGCCTCCGTCACGGCTCACTACGTCCTGCCGCGGACATGTGGTGCACCCGATCTCGAACAGCGCTCCCGCGGGAGCGCCTGGCGACCTATCGGGGGTGAAGAGCCAGTCGACGAAGCGCAGCACGGAGCGCGTCATGACGGCGACTTCGAGCCGGCCGGCAATCCGCGGGAACGGAGTTGCTGCGCGATCAGCTCACGGGCGGTCGCGCGTCGGACGAGGGGCGCCTTCTGGTCCCACTCCACGCCGCCGGAGAGAGGGCGTAATGCCACGGTGCGGTACGACACATCCATCACGACGCCGACGCGATGAAGGCGCTCGTCGTACGCCGTGTCTCCGATCGTTAGATCTGTCTGCGGCATGACCTCTCCTGCCGTCGGTGGTAATTCGACGGTAGGAGCGCACTTGCACTCCGAGCCAGGAACTTCTACGAACTTCTACGACTTCATCCGAGAGAGTCAATGGCAGCCGTAATGAGTGACCTTGCGGCGGCACCGTAGACGGCGATTTCGGACAGCGCCCTGAACGCTCGTGCGTACTCCGCGATTTCGCGGGGCTGCGTGACCGTCAGGTGGGCGGAGACCAGCTCAACGCCTACCTGTGCGTCGTCGTACATGGTGAACGACTCCACCGGCCACCCCACCCCGCGGGCGGCACCCAGGGGGATCACACCGAGACTGACGGACGGCAGGGAAGCCGCGACGATCAAATGCCCCAGTTGGCCGGCTGTCACCTCGGCGTCCCCAATGACCGTTCGCAATACCCACTCTTCCAGGAGCATCGCGAAGCGTCGGTGTCCGGAGTGAAGTATCGACTGCCGATCCATGCGAACGCTCACGGCCGCATCGATGTCGTCGGGGACGTGGCGCAGTTCAGCAACGGTGCTCAGGACGGAGCGTGTGTACGCGGCCGTCTGAAGCAGCCCAGGGACCACCCAGGACTGATAGGACCGGAAGCGCTCCGTGCGCTCGAAGAGCGGCGTCACAGACTCCTGCACGCGCCGGAGGCCGGCGCGCTCCATCCGACGCCATTCGACGTATTGACCGTCGATGCCGCGGGCCGTCGCTATCAGATCGGCGGTCTGGCTCTCCGCTCCACAGATGGCCACCCACGCCCGGATGTCGGCGTCCGATGGCGGGGTCGTCCCGTGCTCCAGCCGGGACGTCTTCGACTCGTGCCAGCCGGCACGCCTGGCCAGCTCCCGCGCGGTAAGCCCGGAATCCTTCCGGATCTCGCGTAGGCGCTGACCAAGCGCTTGCCTTGCTTGCTGGACACTGGACGCTGGAGACGCCACCGACGTTGCGCCCGTCCTCACTTCAGCCGGTAGTCGGCGTGCGGAACTGCTCGCTGCCACACCAGCTCAAACGAGGCTGCGCACGCCTCCACGACGTCAACGTCCGTAACTTCCTCTTCGTCGTCGGGAGCAAGCTCGCCGTTCCCGTCGAAGTGGAGGAAGAGCGTCACCTCGTCGTCGAACAACCACAGGTCGTTGCCCGGAAGCAGCAAGTCTGAGGCTCGTCGCCGTGGCAGCCACCGAACCTCTTCGCCTGCGGCTTCATTGGACGACGTCATGTAGTGCTCGAACCTGACGTAGTCACTGACGGGTTCCGAAATGATGCGGGCCCGTCGGATACGCACGCCGCATGTCGACAGGTCGGAGATGAGCGACGACCACTCCTGGTGCGGCCCGTCGGCCGTCATGTCGGGCTTCTCGCCTGCCTGCCACGCAGCGAACCGGGGATCGGACTGCATGTAGCCGTCGCGCATCTCCAGATGAACGGCGGAACGGTTACACCGACGGAGACGGTCCGCGATCGTCAGGGGCGTCGTCATTGCGCTGTACCTCCGGGAAGAACTTCATCATCCGACGCGGGAACTCGATCACGGTCTCATGATCCGGGGATGTCCATCTTGGACAGCCGCTCAGCGTCCAACACCTTCCAGCCCTGGAGCAGGTAATTGTCCGTCTCGTCGTCCAAGTACACGGTGGGCGACTTGCCTTCGGGACTCTCCAGGTCCTGGCCAAGCTTGTGAAGTGTCATGATCCCTCCTAGGGCGAGGTGCACATTCTGTCTCCACAAGCTTGCGCTGTGTCACCCCGTCGGTCTATGAACTTCTACGAACTTGCGTGGGCGCACCCGCGGCCGGGGACGGGGCCGCAACCGTCGCGGCGCCCGCCCCCGGCCAACCCTTGATCAGTCCTTGAGCAGCGCGAAGTCCGTCGTCGTGGTGGCCCCCTTCGTGATCTTCACGGTGGCCACGGTCGGCTGGTAGCCGTCCTTCGCCACGATGACCTGGAGCGGGTTGTTACGCGTGTCGAGCCAGAGCGCGTAAGTCCCGTCCTTGGCGGTCTTCAGCGTGTAGTGCGTGGCCCAGGTGTCGATCTGGACGGTCGCCCCGGCGAGCGGTCCGCCGCCGGAGGCGGTGACGGTGCCGGTGATCTTCCCCCAGGTGGCCGGGGGCTTGACGGCGAACGAGACACCGACCGGGGCGACCCGGTACGGCGTGTCACTGGCGAGGCTCAACGAGGCGGTGTACGTGCCGGGTTGGGTGATCTCGGGCACCGACGCGTCGAGCGTGACCGTGAAGTTCGCGCTCTTGCCGGGCTGCACGGTGACCGTGTCGGCGCTTTCGGACAGCCACGTGACGTCGGCGGAACCGACCTGGTCGTAGCCGGGCAGTACCTCGGCGCTGCCGTCCGGCGTGCTGCCGACCAGACCGCCGACGGCGTAGAAGCCGACCCCGCCGCCACCCCGGTAGAGCGAGGAGTTCGCATTGGGCAGCGCGGTCCAGGAGTTGGCGGTCGGGTCGTACGCCCAGGTCTGGTTGGTCAGCGCGGCGCCGCTGTTGATCGCGCCGCCCTCGACCAGCAGCAGCCCGTTCGCGGCGGCGTACGCGGAACCCCACGCGTCGGTGGGCTGGTCGGCGATCGGCGACCAGGAGTCGGACGCAGGGTCGTAGACGTAGCCGTGGGTGATGCTGCCGGCGTCGGTGGTGCCGCCCGCGCAGTACAGCTTGCCCGCGACCGCGCCGCAGGACTCCCACGCCACCGCCTCCGGGTAGGCCGCGGCCGTCGACCAGGAGTCACTGGCCGGGTCGTACACGGTCACGTCGGTGGTGCCGCAGGCGGTGGCGGTGCAGCCACCGACCGAGTACAGCTTGCCGTCGAGCACCGCGGTGCCCGAACCGGCGTACGGCTTGGGCGTGTTCGCACCCGTCGACCAGGTGTTGCCGGCGATGTCGTAGATCTCCAGCTTGGCGTCGGGCGAGCCGTCGGGACCCCAGCCACCGGCGGCGTAGAGCTTGCCGTCGATGATCCCGTGCGCGGGCGACTCGCGGGTGTCGGCGGCCGAGGCCAGCTTCGTCCACGCGCCGCTGTCCGCGCTGTACGCGTACAGGTCGCTGGTGTCGGTGGCGCCGGTGAAGCCGAACGCCGAGTAGACGGTGCCCTGCCAGCCGTCCACCGTGTTGTCACCGGTCGCGACCGGCAGGTCGGGAACCGTCTGCCAGGCGTCACCGGCCGCGCCCTGCGCCGCGGTCGCGGCATCGGGCGTGGCACCGGACTTGCCCGAACCCGCCTTGCCCGCACCGGACTTGGCGCCCGAGGCGCCGTGCTTGGCGAGGGCCAGCGGCGAGTAGTGACCCTTGACGAGGTTCAGCGGCGCGCCCTTGGCCTGCACCGTGACGCCGCCGGGGGTCTCGCCGACCGTGATGGTGGCCGGCGCGGTGCCGGTGTTCTTCACGGTGACCTTCTGGGTGGCGCTCTTGCCCCAGGCCACGGTCTTGTCGATCGAGGTCGGCGTCACGCTCAACTGCCCGGCCTTGAGGGTGAGATCGGCGTCCACGGTGCCGTTGGACGGCACGTTGGCGGTGGCGGTGGCGGAGGTGTAGTGCGAGGCCGCCGCCGTCAGCGGGTGCTTGCCGGTCTTGTGCGAGAAGAGCCAGTAGAAGCCGTCGCCCACGTTGGGGTCGTCCGGCGTGGCCACGGTGGTGGTGTGGTCGCCGGGCGCGTCGCCGCTGGTGACGGTGGCGCCGTCGACGCCGTCACCGGTGTTGGCGTCGGTGACGTTGCCGACCACGATGCCGCCGGCCACCGGGTTGTAACTGCGCTGGCCGACAAAGACGTTGTCCAGCTGCCACCAGTAGGCCCAGTCGCCGGTGTAGTGGAAGCGCACCTTCACGTCGCTCTTGCCGGCGTAGTCGGTCAACGGCACCTCGACGTGGCCGTTCACGGCCGTGGTGGTCTTCTCCCACACGGTGGACCAGGTGCTGCCGCCGTCGGTGGAGACGTCGATGTCGGCCGTGGAGCTGCTGTACGACTTGTAGTCGGTGTCGAAGCTCAGCAGCGGGCCGGTCGCGGAGCTCAGGTCGAAGGACGGCGACACCAGCGAGGTGTCCTGGCTCGCGCCCTGCCCGATGTGGTCGCTGTCGACGATGGCGAAGCCGCCGTCGCCGCCGGTGAGGTTGCCGCGGGCCCCGGGGTCGTCGAAGGTCCAACCGCCGTTGCTGCCATCGGCGTTGGAGACGGTCCAGCCGTCCGGCGGGCCAGTGGTGGAGGTGAAGGGCTCGGTCGGTCCGCTCAACGAGACGGAGTAGCCGGGCGCGTCGGTGGAGGTCGGGTCGACCGGCACCGAGACGTCGGCGGTCGTGTCGGCGGTGCCGACGGTGACCGTCTTGTCCACGGCCTGGTAGCCGGGGTAGTCCGCGGTGACGTGCAGCGTGTAGGAGCTGTTCTGCGGCAACGTCAGGGAGAAGTCGCCGGTGGTCGGGTCGGTGAAGACCGGGCCGCCGGGAACTCCCGCCGCGGTGATCTTCGCGTACAGCGGCCAGCCGTGGCCGGAGCCGTCGGTGACCTTGCCGGAGACGGTCTGCTTCGGCACCGCGTTCAGCGCGAAGGACTCGGCGACGGTGGCCCCGTCGTCGAGCTGCACGCCGCTCGCGGAGCCGTCCGCGTAGCCGTACGCGGAGGCGGTCAGGTCGTAGGAACCCGGCGGGATGTCCAGCTTGTAGGTGCCGTCGGCACCCGAAATGGCGCTGTGGTCACCGGCCTTGACGGTCGCGCCGGAGATCGGGTCGCCGCTGCCCTGGTCGGTGATCTTGCCGCTGATCACGCCGTGCGGGCCGCTGCGGAAGGCGGCCAGGCCGTTGGGCGTGCCGAGCCCGGTGGGGCCGTCGTAGCCCGGGCCCGCGGTGCACAGGGCGGCCGGGGTGCAGCTGCCGTTGTTGCCGGTGGTCACGTCGTTGAGCGCGCCGGCCTGGGCGTAGGGGTACGCGTTCGGGTACGTGCCGTCGCCGGGGGTGCCGGCCGACGCGTAGACGCCCGCGATGATCGGGGACGACGCGCTGGTGCCGCCGTACACCGACCAGCCGCCGCCACCGTAGGTCTGGTAGACCGAGACGCCGGTCTCGGGGTCGGCGACCGCGGAGACGTCGGTGACCGTGCGGTTGTCACAGGCGGTGTCGGTCTGGAAGGCCGGCTTGGGCTCGTAGAGCGAGCAGCCGGAACCGGGGCCGCCGTAGGCGTTGTTCCACACCGACTCGGACCAACCGCGGCTGGTACCGGTGTCCTTGGCGAGCGCGGTGCCGCCGACGGAGGTGACGTACTGCGAGGCGGCCGGGTAGCTCACGCCGTAGTCGCCGTCACCGGAGGACGCCACGACCGCTACGCCCGGGTGGTTGTAGTACGGGTCCATCGAGGTCAGCTCGGAGGGGTCCTCGCCGCTGCCCGGGGTGGAGTCGTAGCCGGTGCCGTAGGAGTTGGAGACGTACTTCGCGCCGAGCGCGACCGCCTCGTCCACCGCGGCGCCGAGGTCCTCGAAGTTCGCCGAGTCCGCCTCGACCAGCAGGATGTGGGCGTTCGGCGCGACCGCGGAGACCATGTCGATGTCGAGGGAGATCTCGCCGGACCAGTCGGGGTCGGGCGAGGGCAGGTCGTCGGTGCCGCCGCGCTGGCTCACCTTGGTGAAGCAGCCGCTGTCCGCGGTGCACGCGGGCAGCCCGAACTGGTCGCGGTAGACGGCCAGGTCGGCCGCGGCGTTCGGGTCGTCGTACGCGTCGACGATGGCGACGGTCTCGCCCGCACCGCCGTCCGCGGGGAGCGCGTAGGCACTCTGCAGGTCGCCGGGGCCGAAGCCGGCCGGGGTGGCGGCGTGCGGCTGGACCCCCTTCGTGGCGGGGACGTCGGTACGCCGCAGCGCGAAGCAGGAGAACTGGCCGGGCTTGGGGGTGCCGCACGCACGGACCGCGCCGGTGTGGGACTTGGTGGCCGCGGGGGCGGCCGATGCCGTTGCCGCCAGGGGCACTTGGAGCCCCAGCGCGGCGAGCGCGGCAGTGGTGAGCGCGGCGACCGCGCCGCGTCTGAGGAAGGGTATGCGCAAGGTGGGTCTCCCTTGGGCGTGACCTGATGCCGGGTGTGCACCGGCTGCGGCCCGATCGAACCGCTGGCGTATACCTGTGCATCACCCACCCCATGGGAATCCTTTACGCATTGACGGATACCTGACATCGTTGCCACGGATCGGACCGTCGCGTTTACGCCACCCGACCCACCGCGCCCACACGACACCCTCACCACACCCGCAGTGGATCACCACCGCACCCACACCACACGCCCCTTGACGCAGACTGCCGACCGGCGGTGAACTCGCCCACGCGTCAACCGAGTTCCCGCGCGCCGACCGCCGCGAGCAGGGCGAGCCTGCTCTCCGCCTCGCTGCCGGGCGCGGCCGTGTGGACCACGGTCCGCGCATCGTGCCGGTGGGTGGCCAGGACGTCGCAGTCGAGTTCCGGCCGCGAGGTCGCGTCGCCCGGACCCGGACCCCTCGACCCGGACCCGGTAGCCGTTCCGGTCAGTCCAGCCAGCCGTTCCGGGCCGCGTGCCAGACGAGCTGGATGCGGTTGTCGACGCCGGCAGTACGCTGCATCGCCGCGATCCGGCGCTGGACGGTACGGATCGCGACGCCGAGCGAGCGGGCCATGGCGGCGTCGGTACTGCCCATGACGAGCATCGCGAGGATGCGCTGCTGGAGGGTGCCGCTGCCGGAGCCGGGGCCGGCGAGCGGCACCCCGCCGGACCACACGCTCTCGAAGAACATCACAAGGGCGTCGAGCAGCCCGCTCGCGCCGATCACCAGCATGACCGGCTCGGGCGGCGGGGTGTCGCCTCCGAGCGGGACCAGGGCCACCGAGCGGTCCGCGACGCACATGCGGACCGGCAGCCGGTCGACCACGCGGACGTCCGCGCCCGGCGGCAGGCCGTCGAAAGCGCCTTCCACGCCGTCGGGCTCCTTCTGCACGGCGGCGCGCTCCACCACGACGCGGCGCCGGACCGTGGACACGCCCGACCCGACCGCCCGGAAGAACCCGGCCGAACCGGTGGGTGCGGCCATCCGGTCCAGGCCACCCGGACCGCTCGGATCACCCGAACCGCCCGGATCACCCGAACCGCCCGCCCCGGTCCGCCCGCCGGGCAGCTCCGGCTCGACCGCTTCCGTGCCTCCCGGGGCGAAGACCAGCAACTCCCCCCGGACCTGCCGGAGTACGGCGTCCAACCGCACCTGCACCGCCTCGGCGCCGTGTACGGCCTGGACCACCTCCTCGACCCGGTGACCCTCGTGCACCCGCTGGTACTCCACGGCGAGCCGGTCGAACAGCGCCCGGCCGCGCACCAGTTGCTCCTGCGCGCTGGACAGCAGCGGCAGCAGCCCCTCATGCGGCGGCAGCGGGTACCAGCGGTCGTCCAGTCCCAGCCGGGCCAGACCCCGCGCGGCCAGCTCCACGCACGCGGCCCGCGCGACCTCCGCCGACAGCCCTGTCTGCCGGGCCAGTTCGGCGACCGCCACTCCCCTGGTCGCCACCAGCAACGGATAGGCCCGGTCCGCGTGGACGCTCAACCCGAGTGCTTCAAACGGGCGTTCGGTCATGATCGTGGACTCTAGTCCTCGGCTCCCGGCCGAATGTCGGACTTTGCCGATCCCGTCGCACCCCCGACCGTACGCGGGCGATCCGCGCACAAGGGGTCATGTACGCAAGGAAGCCCATACGCTACCGACCGTATCCGCCCGAGCCGTTCCGACCGGTCGGCATGCCCAGGAGGGTGCGCACGGGCGGGACCGCGACGACGAGAAGGCCCCGAACGACGTGCGTGCGTACGTGCGCACGCGCGAGCTTGTACAGGGGAGCCGCAAGGAGCCTTGTGGGACCGCTGGTTCGCGATAGCGGGAGCGGGCCGTCCTCGGATAGCGTTCCCCGCATGAGTGCGCACGGGGAGCACGACGGGGACCGGAGCTTCGACCTGGACGGCAGCGGTGCTGAGCCGCTGACCTCGGACGATCCGCGACGGATCGGCCCGTTCCCGCTGATCGGCCTGCTCGGCGCCGGCGGAATGGGCCGGGTGTACCTCGGGGTCGAGTCGGGCCGCTACGCCGCGGTCAAGCGGGTCCTACCGCTGCTGGCCCAGGACCCGGACTTTCTGCGGCACTTCCGGCACGAACTCGACAACCTCGCCAGGCTGCCCGCAGGCGTCAGCGTCCCGCTGCTGGCCACCGACCGCACCGCGAACCCGCCCTGGTTCGCCACCGAGTACATACCTGGCCTCACCCTGACCGAGGCGCTGCGTCTGCACGGCGGCCCGCTGCCCCGCGAGGCCCTCTGGCATCTGCTGCGCGAGCTGGCCACCCGGCTCAAGGCGCTGCACGCCCTGGACATGCTGCACCGGGACATCAAGCCCTCCAATGTGATGCTGACCCTCGACGGGCTCGCCCTCATCGACTTCGGCATCGCACGGGCCGCCGATCAGAGCCGGCTGACCAAGACCGGAATGGTCCTCGGCACACCCGAGTACATGGCGCCCGAACAGGCCCAAGCCGTAAAGGCGTTGACCGGCGCCGCCGATGTGTTCGCGCTCGGCAGCCTGCTCTTCTTCGCGGCGACCGGCGAGTCGCCCTTCGGCAAGGGCTCCGGCCTCGAAGTGCTCTACCGCATCGTGCACAGCACGCCGGACTTCTCCGCGCTGCGCGACGTGGACCCCGACCTGGCCGAGGTCGTCGCCGCTTGCCTCGACAAGTCCCCCACCGCCCGACCCACCGCCGCTGACCTGCTCGAACGCGGCACGGAACACGCTCCCGCCGCCGCCGCGGTCTGGCCGGCCACGGTCACCGAACAGCTCGAACACCGGGCCGCCTTCGCCGCAGCGGCGCCCTCCGTCGATGAACTCATCTCCGGCTCCGACCCCGGCCCCGACACCGCGGACCCGAAGCCGAACCCGAAGCCGGCAACGCAGGCCGCGGAGACGGTCGTAGCGGCCGAACCGGTCGCAGCGGCGAACCCGGCGCCCGCCGAAGTCCCCGCAGCCGGCGGCGATTCCGGGCAGAGCGGGCGCACCCCGAAAGCGCGCAAGCAGCGCTCCCGTAAGTTGATCATGATCCTGCCCATCGTGGTGGCGGCGGGCGGAATCTCCGCCATCACCCTCCTTCCGGACTCGTCCACACCGCACGCCGGCGGGAAGCCGTCCTCCCCGGCCTCGGTGTCGCTGTCCGCCTCGCCGTCGGCCGACCGCAGCGGGCCGACGTCCACGGCGCGGCCGGGCCACCCGACCGCGCCGAAATCCGCATCCGCCTCGCCACACTCCTCGGCGGGAGCCGCCGGTGGCGGTCGGAAGTCGGGCTCGGGCCCCGGGAAGGCCGGGACCGGAACCGGGACAGGGGCGGCACCCGGGGGGAGCAGTTCCCACGGCGGCACCACCGGCGGCAGCACCGGGGGCAGCAACGGCGGCACCACCGGGGGTAACTCGGGCAAAACGGGAGGCAGTTCATCATCGGGCGGGTCCGGTGGGGGCACGACCAAGATCGGCTCGGCGGGGACCTACCGCATCAAGGACGCGGCCGACGGCGGATGCCTCGAACATGACACCAGCAGCGGCGCCCCCAGCGCATACGCGGTGAGCGGCTCCTGCGCGTCGGAGTCGAACCCCTACTTCGAATGGACCTTCTCCCCCGGACCGAACGGCACCTTCAAAGTGATCAACCGGGGCAGCGGCTACTGCCTCACCGCGTTCATGGCGAACGGCTGGATCAACATGGACGCCTGCGGCTCCACCTCCGGCCAGTACTGGCAGATCGGCGCACGGAAGTCCACCGGCAGCACGCTCGAGAACACCACCTACTGGCAGTGCATGCAGATATTCGGCTCGGCGAGCGTGACCTCTTGTGACAGTACGAAAGCCGCCGAGCTGTGGAGCTACGCCGGCAAGGGCTGACTCCTGGCGGGCCCGGTAGCCGTACGCCTACGGGCGGCGGACGGCGAGGACCGCTTGCGGCCGGGACGCGTAGAACCGTTCGATGGTCGCGATCTCTTCCTCGCTGCGGTCCCACGCGACTTTGAGCTCCGAGTTCAGGCGAACCGGATCGAACGTGCACAGCAGCGTCGTGGTGCCGGTCGCACCACGACAACTGCGTTCACCACATCACTACGTCAACTACCTGGCCCTGAAGGGTCAGGCTTGGAGGTAGAGCCCGGCTGGGTGCTGGGTGGTCTCCTCCGTCCAGCACCCTAAGCGGGTGCAGGGGCGTGTGACTCCGCCCCGCTTCGCCACAACCGCCACGCACGGGCACGGATGTTGCGGGAGGCATTGCGGTCGGCGTGATCAACGAATCCGCACGACCGGCACGCGAACCGCCCCTGAGAGACACGGTTCAGCTTGTCTGTGTATCTGCACACCGCAGCAGCACGGCGGCCGTCGGTTAGGCTTGCCTAAGTGCCTGGCGGCCCGCGCCGATCGCGCGGGGCGGCCCGGAGCGTGCGGACGGCATGCACGAGGCACACGGACAGCCGAGCGCGCGATACAGCGCGAGGAAGCGGGCGCATCGATGGCGGACCGACCGCAACGCAGGACCCCCACCCCGAAGCGCGCGACCGTGCTGCGCGGCGAGAGGATCACCCCGCACATGGTCCGGGTGGTGCTGGCCGTGGACCCGGCCGCCGCCCTGGACATCGGGGAGTACACCGACCACTACATCAAGCTGCTCTTCCCCGCCGAGGGCGAGACCTTCCCCGAGCCGCTGGACATCGAGGCGATCCGCCGCGACCAGCCCCGGGAGCGCTGGCCCCGGACCCGCACCTACACCGTACGGTCCTACGACCCGGCCACCCGCGAGATGGCGGTGGACTTCGTGGTCCACGGCGACGAGGGCGTCGCCGGTCCCTGGGCGGCCCGGGTACAGGCCGGCGAGGTGCTGTACTTCAGTGGCCCGGGCGGCGGGTACGCCCCCGACCCGGCCGCCGACTGGCACCTGCTCGCCGGCGACGAGAGCGCGCTGCCCGCGATCGGCGCCGCGCTCGATCGGCTGCCGGCCGACGCGACCGCGAAGGTCTTCATCGAGGTCTCCGGGCCCGAGGAGGAGCAGAAGTTCAACGTCGACCCCGGCACCGAGGTGGTGTGGCTGCACCGCGGCACCGCCCCGGTCGGCGCCGCTCTGGTCGACGCGGTCACCGCGCTCGACTTCCCGGCCGGCCGCGTGCACGTCTTCGTGCACGGCGAGGCCACGTTCGTCCGCGACCTGCGCCGCCACCTGCGGCTGGAGCGCGACATCCCGCGCGAGGACCTGTCCATCTCGGGGTACTGGCGCCGCGGCAAGGACGAGGACGGCTGGCAGTCCTCCAAGCGCGAGTGGAACGCGGAGGTCGAGCGCGAGCAGGAGGGCGCACCGGCCACCTCGTAGCGGCGAAGGGTTCGGATGGGAGGCAGCACCGGGTGAAGGTACCGCCTCCCGTCTGCGCCCCGGGTCAGACGGCCTTCTGGTAGGACCTCAGGGTGCGGGTGGAGAGCCAGACCGCGGCCAGGGCGAGCGCGACCAGACCGCCGCCGCGCGTCAGGAGCAGCGAGCCGTCGGGGTGCGCGGCCATCGCCGAACGCCCGGCGACCAGCGCCCAGTTGACGGGGTTGAAGGCACTGACGTGCCGCATCCAGGAGGGCATGAGGCTGGGAGCCATGAAGGCCGAGGAGAGGAACGTCAGCGGCAGCAGCAGGAAGGCGTTGATGCCGATGATGCTCTCGCGCTGCCTGACCAGCATGCCCAGCGCGTTGGAGAGCGCGCCGAAGACCGTGCCGAGCAGGACGGACGCCACGACCAGCAGCACCAACCCGCCGAAGCCGCCCGGGTAGTGGGCCCCGCCCGCCTTGCCGAGCAGGATGATCACCACCGACTGGAGCGCGGTGCTCAGACCCTGCTGGACCACGCCGGCGTTCATCAGGGCGGCCCTGCTGACCGGGGTGATCAGGAAGCGGTTGAGGGTGCCGCGCTCGATCTCCTCCAACATGCCCATGCCCGCCCACATGTTGGAGGACACCGCGCTCATCACCACGATGCCGGGCACGAGGTAGTCCAGGTAGGAACCGGCGCCGAAGCCCGGCAGTTCGACAACCTTGCGGAAGAGCGAGCCGAACAGGAAGAGCCAGATGACGGGTTGGACCAGCGTGACGACGACCACGACCGGCTGGCGGACGATCGCGAAAATCTGACGCTGCGTCATGTACCAGTTCTGGGCGAGGACTTCACCAGCACGCCGGAGCCAGGTGGCGGGCGAAGCGGAGGCGGCGGGGGTCGCGGTGCTCATCGGGCGTCTCCGGAGGTCGTGGCGGCGGTACGCGAGTCGGCGGTGCGGGACTCGGCCGGAGGGTTGGCGGCGGCGAGTGTTCCGGATCCGCCGGGACCTCCAGCCGCGTCGGGGCCGGCCTCGGCGAACCGCCGCCCGGCGTACCGCAGATACACGTCGTCCAGCGAGGGCCGGGCGACGGTGACGGCCGCGACCGCCGCCCCCTGCCGCTCCAGCGCGGCCAGCACGTGCGGTACGGCGGCGGGCCCGTCGTCGGCGCGGGCGCTGATCCGGCGGCCGTCGATGTCCACTTCCCGCACCCCGGCGAAGGTGTCGAGCGCGGTCCGCAGCAGCCGGGCGTCGACCGGGCCGGGCGCGTCGCGCAGCTCCACATGGACGGCGTCGCCGCGCAGTTCGCCCTTGAGCGCGTCCGGGGTGCCCTCGGCGACGACCCGGCCGCGGTCCACGATGGCGATCCGCTCGGCGAGCCGGTCGGCCTCGTCGAGGTAGTGCGTGGTGAGCAGGATGGTCAGGCCGTCGTCGCCGGCCAGCCGGGCGATCTCGGCCCACATCGCGGTGCGCGCCTCCGGGTCAAGTCCGGTGGTGGGCTCGTCCAGGAAGAGCACCTCGGGGCGGTGCACCAGGCCGAGCGCGACATCGAGCCGGCGCTGCATACCGCCGGAGTAGGTGTTGGCCTTGCGGTGCCCCGCGCCGGCCAGGTCGAACCGCTCCAGCAGTTCGTCGGCGCGGCGCGCCAGTGCGGTACCGCGCATCCCGTACAGCCGGCCTTGCAGCAGCAGGTTCTCCCGGCCGGTGGCGACCGGGTCGGCGCCGGAGCGCTGGGCGACGACGCCGATGGCGCGCCGTACCCGCTCCGGGTGGCGCAGCGCGTCGTGCCCGGCGACCAGGACGGTCCCGGAGTCGGGGCGGGCGAGGGTGGTCAGGATCCGGACGGTGGTGGACTTTCCGGCACCGTTCGGACCGAGCAGGCCGAAGACGGTGCCGGGCGCGACGATGACGGACATGCCATCCAGGGCCCGGACGTCGCCCGGGTAGGTCTTGACCAGGTCGCGGGCCGCCACGGCGGGCGGATGCGTGCTCATGATGGGTTCCTCCGTGGGAAGGGTCGCCGGGGCGCGCGAGGGCGCCGCCGGTCGGCGGAGGCATGAGCGGCCCCCGAGGGAGGAGCCGGGCTATCGTGGGTGTGCCGCACCTCGATCACCTGGCACCCGCTCATGCGCGGAGTGCCCCCAGAAGGCTCTGGGGACGGTCGTGGTTGGTGTTCCGGCGTCCGCTGTTGCAGCAGCGGGCGCCGGTCTGCTTCCGGGCCGGTCCGGCTCCCCGGCCTCGCGCGGTCGCGCGCGAGGAGTCGCCTGCGGGCCTGTCCCCCGGTGCCGTATTGCAGTACGGACGGGATCGGCCGCCGCCGGCCAGGAAGAGAGCCGGATCAGGGCTTCCGGTCGGTCCCTCTCAGGTCAGGTCGGTAGTCACCCGCTCTCCTTGCTTTCCCCGGCCGCCTCCGCCGGGTCGAAGCCCTCGAACCGCTCCTCCAGGTGAGACCACTCGTCCGGCACCTCGCCGGTCTCGTGCCAGTCGCGCCACTGCCCGATCCCACCGAGGGTGCCGTCGGCGAACTCCTGGTACATCGCGTGCAGCCATGCGATCTGCGCCCGCACCATGTGGAGGCGGAAGTCGTTCTCGATGAGGAACAACCGCGGGAGTTCACCGTCCAGCGCGTCCAACACCCCACGCAGGCCGGCCGCTTGGACCTCCAGCGCGCGTAGCCGGTCCTTGAGCAGGTCGGTCGCCTCGTCCGGGTGCAGTGCGCCCATCAGCGAGAGCGCGGTCTCGAAGAGCGGGTACTCCTGCGCGGGCACGGCGACGAGATCGGCGAGCCAGTCGTGCATCTCGATCCGGCCGGCGTCGGTGAGCCCGTAGACGGTCCGCTCGGGGCGGTTGCCGTCCCGCTGCACGCCCGCGACCTCGACGAAGCCGTGCTTTTCGAGGTTCTGCACCACGGTGTAGAGCGAGCCGAAATTGATCTTGATGCTGTGTTCCTTGCCGCGCTGGCGCAGCAGCCGAGCGATCTCGTACGGGTGCATCGGGCGCTCGGCGAGGGTCACCATCACCGCGAGGGCCAGCGGATTGGTCAGCTTGCGGCGCTGTGCCACTGGTACGCGCCTCCTCGCTCATCTCGCTCGTCGCCGTATATCCGTGTACGAACATATCGCGTCTGTCGCGGTCCGACAAGCGCGATGTATCGCGAGTTTGAGGCCCCTTCCCCCGGCAGCGCGTCGGGGCGCGCGAGGGCAGCACGTGGGCAGCGCGAGGCGCGGTCGGCGCAGGGCGGACCGCACGGGGAGGGGCCGCCCGTGAGGGGTCACACGGGGCCGAAGCGCGCCGGACAGGGCGCGGCGCCGGGTGCGGCTCCGGAACGCGCTACTCGTGGACGAAGGCCGACGAGGGCCGGAAGAGCCGTTCCCTGGTGAACCAGCCGAGCGCGCCGGCGGCGACGAAGAGCAGCGAGCCGGCCAGCATGCACCAGAAGCCGAAGTCGACGTGGACGGCGTACGCCATGTCCCGGCGACCGGGGTCGGGGCCGCCGATCGCGAAGACGGTGAGGTGGGTCGGGACGGCCGCGCGGCTGATCCCGAGCAGGGCGAGGGCGCCGAGACCGATCAGCCCGCCGGGGCCGGCGCCCTCGCCGGGGTCTCGGTCGGATTCGGGTTCGGGTTCGGATTCGGGTTCGGGTTCGGAAGCGCGTTCGGGAGCGGGAGCGGAGCCCGAAGGGGTGGTGGACGTGGAGCCGGATAGCGGGGCGGCCGGGCGGGAGCCGCCGCGCCGCCAGTCGGACAGCGCCGGGACCCGCCACCAGCCGCGCAGCGCCCCGAACCAGCGGCCGCCCTCAAGGAGCATGAACACCGGCCCGAGCAGGCCCAGCCAGTGCAGCGAGAACGCGCCGTACCCGTGGCCGCCGGTGCCGAGCGGTGCGGCGCTCGGCGGCGCCGTGCTGAACCAGTGGGTGACCAGCCCGAGGAAGCCCGCGACCCCGCCCGCCACGAAGCCCCAGGTCCACCACGGAAGGCGGCGGTTCACCAGGCGCCCGGGTCACGCTCGGGGGTGGCCGGGCCGGGTTCCGGGGCGGCGTCGGTGCGCGGCGCGGCCGCAGGGTCCGGTGCCTGCTCCTCCTCGACCGGCAGCGTCCCCGCCGTCACCGCCCAGTGCGCGGGCACCGACGCGCGCGCCGCGGCCAGGAACGCGGCCGCGTGCTCCGCCGCCGCCCGGCCCTCGAAGAAGAAGCTGACGAACTCCGGTTCGCGCAACGTGGTGTCCGCGCCGCCGTTCGCCTCGGCGAGCTCGGGCAACGTAACCGCCAGCAACGGCCGTTCCTCCGCGCGGACGCCCGCGCCGTGCCGTACGGCCACCGCGTGGGTGCCGCGCAGGTCCATCGCGACGGCCGCGGTCAGCGCCCGCGCACTGAACCGCGGGGTGCGGAACTCCCACGGCCGCAGCTCCGGAGCGGGGAAGCCGTGCTCCGCCAACTCCTTGAGCACCAGCCGCCGTCGGTGGTCCCCCTTGCTCTCACCGTCGTCGTCGAGACTCGCCAGCGCCATCAACACCGGCCCGCCGCAGTAGTCCTGGCGCTGCACCTGGGTCAGGAACCGGCCCAGCGGCGGCTCCTGCCCGCACAGCACCAGCCGCAGCTGGTACGTGGAAGGGGTGTTGGCGGTGGCCGACCCGCGCTCGGAGTAGACCAGGCCGGCGACATCCGCCCACGCGAACCGCCGGCGGCGCACCACCCGCTGGATCGTGACGCCCTGGTCGTCGAAGGTCAGCTTCACCAGGAAGCGCATCTGGAGCCAGTGGAACACCACCACCGACCCCAGCACCGCGAACGCCCACCAGCCCCGCACGTCCGAGTGCGTGGTGAACGCCACCACCGCGTACACGACGACGAAGTACCCGAGGTCGACGCCGAGCGCCCGCGAATGCTCCTCAAGAAGCGGACTGAGCCGCACCGTGGTGGCCATGCGCCCGAACCTACGCGAACCCAGCGGAGCCGCGGGCCCGATCCGCCCGAATCACCGCCCTCCGGCGGCGGTGCGGACCGGCCGGCCCGCAACCCGGGCGACCGGTGCGAAAGACGGGGCACCCGGAGCGCAAGCGCCCTACCGGGCCCGGCCCGGAGCGCCCACCGCCGCCGGCAGGGCCTTCTCCGGCGTGCGCAGCGCTCCCCCGCCCCGCCCGGTCGGCCTGCCGCGGCCGCGCTGCTTGAGGCGTCGGCACGGTTCCTCCACGAGGAAGTAGGACGCCAGCGCCATGATGACGGTGGCCAGCAGCGTGGAGGGGAAGAGCATCCGCTGGACCCCGAGGTCGCTCAGCAGGTGCATCAGCGGGTAGTGCCACAGGTAGAGCCCGTAGCTGAGGTTGCGGCCGATCCAGGCGAGCGGGGCCAGGGAGAGCACCCTGGTCAGCGGCGAGCCCGGCAGGAGTTCCAGCGAGGTCAGCAGCACCACCGCGAGCAGCGCGGTGACGAGGAAGCCGACGGTGTACTCCGGCGCGGTCCACGCGCTGTCCCCGGTGACCTGCAACTGCCAGGCCATCAGGCCCAGCAGCGCGAACGCGGGCACCCACAGCCGCGCCGACCAGGTCCGCATCGTCTCCCGCCAGGGGTCGTCCGGGGCGAGCCGGGCGAGCACGATCGCCAGTACCGCACCGGCCAGCAGTTGGTCGGCGCGGGTGTCGGGCCCGTTGTAGATGCGGTGCGCGGCCTCGGCGTTCCACAGGTGGAAGCGCCACAGTACGGGCAGCAGCGTGAGCACCACCGCGGCGATCAGCACCGTACGGGCCTTGAGCCGGCGCAGCAGCAGGAGCAGCACCGGCGGCCACAGCAGGTAGAACTGCTCCTCGACGCCGAGTGACCAGGTGTGCCCGAGCGGGGCGGTCACCCCGGTGTACGCACCGGACTGGGCCGCGCGGACCAGGTTGACCAGGGAGAAGGCGGCCAGCAGGGCCGCCGGGACGCCGCGTTGGAAGGACTGCACCGGCGCGAAGCTCAGCAGCGCGGTCAGGGCGCAGACCACCAGGAGTGCGGGCACCAGCCGCAGCCAGCGGCGCCGGTAGAACTGCCGCAGCCCGATGTCGCCGGTTCTGGCGAACTCCGCGATGAGCAGCCGGGTGATCACGAAACCGCTGATGGTGTAGAAGACGTCCACACCGATGGAGCCGCCGGGCAGCGTGTCCGGGTGGAAGTGGTAGACGATGACGAGCATCACGGCCACGGTGCGCAGCCCGTCGATGCCGTCGACCCGCTTGCCGGGTACCCGGACCGCCGAGGGAAAGGGCTCGGCCTCCGGTGCTTTCTGTGCCGCCTCTCGTCGGCTGCTGTCCTGGCGCGTGCTGGTGGGGGGTTGACTGCTCACGCAGGTACCGCTTCCCTGCTATCGCTGTTTGATGGCAAATACATTCGCCTCAGCCAAGCAGCGTTCTGGTAAACACCCCATAAAACGGAACCGGGTTCTCACACGTTCCTCATAGCTCAGCGCCGGTGGAACGCGCCGAGCAGCAGGCCGCGGCGCCGGGCCGTAAAGTCGCCGGACGGCCAAGTCGCGGCGGACCGCCGGGGAGATGGCGGGGAGATGCCGGACGGCCGCGGCGGACCGGCCCGGATCGGGCGGCCCGCCGCGGCCGTCAATGCGGCGTGGTGAAGTTCACCCGACCGAGGAGTACGCCACCACGCCCCGCAGCAGCCCGTCGACCGCCTTGTGCGCGTTGCGCCGCACCGGGCTGCCCTCGGGCGCCGCGTTGCTGATCTGCCCGAGCACGTCGATGAGCTGCTTGCACCAGCGCACGAAGTCCCCCGCGGGCATGTCGGCGTCGGAGAGCACCGTGTCCAGGCCGTGGCCGGACGCCCAGCGGTAGGCCGGCCAGGCGAAGCCGAGGTCGGGCTCGCGCTGGCCGACGCCCTCGGTCTGGTTGATCCGGTGGTCCTCCTCCAACGCGTCGAGCCGGCCCCAGATCCGCACCATCTCGCCGAGTGCCGCCTTCGCGTTCCCGGTCGGCAGCTTCGGCATCACCGCGTCGTCGGGCTGCCGGGATTCGTAGACCAACGCCGAGGCGCACGCGGCGAGTTCGGCCGGGCCGAGCCCGTCCCACACGCCGTCCCGCAGGCATTCGCTGGCCAGCAGGTCGAGTTCGCCGTAGAGCCGGGCCAGCCGGCGCCCCTCGGGGGTGACGGTGTCGCCGTCGAGGTAGTCCAACTCGTCGAGTACCGCGCACACCCGGTCGAAGGTGCGCGCGATGGTGTTGGTGCGGCCCTCGATCCGCCGCTCCAACTGCTGGGTGTCGCGGCGCAGCCGGTGGTACCGCTCGGCCCACCGGGCGTGGTCCTCGCGGTCGGCGCAGCCGTGACAGGGGTGCGCGCGGATCTCGGTGCGCAGCCGGGCGATCTCGGTGTCATCGGCCGCCGCCGAGCGCTGCTTGCGGTGCCGGGCGGGCGCGGCCCAGCCGGCGGTGCCCGCCTTGGTGCGCATCGCCGAGGCGAGGTCGCGCCTGGACTGCGGGCTGCGCGGGTTGAACGACTTGGGGATGCGCATCCGGTCCAGTGCCTCGACGGGCACCGGGAAGTCCATCTGCGCCAGCCGTTTGACCTGGCGTTCGGCGGTGAGCACCAGCGGGCGCGGCCCGTCGTGGTACTCCTCGCCGCGCCGGGGGCCGGCGGCCCGCCCGGCGGGCACCCCCGGCTCCAGCACCAGCGCGAGGCCGGCGTACTTCCCGGCCGGTACATGGATGATGTCGCCGGGCTTCAGCTTCTCCAGCGCGTCCGAGGCGGCCGCCCGGCGCTGCGCGGCGCCATGCCGGGACAGTTCGGCCTCGCGCTCCTTCAGGTCGCGACGCAGCCGCATGTAGGCGTCGAAGTCGCCGAGGTGACAGGTCATCGACTCCTGGTAGCCGTCGAGTCCTTCCTCGTTGCGCTGCACCTGCCGGGAGATGCCGACCACCGAACGGTCCGCCTGGAACTGTGCGAACGACGTCTCCAGCAGCTCCCGGGAGCGGTGCCGCCCGAACTGCCCGACCAGGTTGACCGCCATGTTGTACGACGGCTTGAAGGACGAGCGCAGCGGGTAGGTGCGGGTGCCGGCCAGGCCGGCGACGGCGGTCGGGTCGAAGCCACGCTGCCACAGCACCACCGCGTGGCCCTCGACATCGATGCCGCGCCGCCCGGCGCGGCCGGTGAGCTGGGTGTACTCGCCGGGGGTGATGTCGGCGTGGGTCTCGCCGTTCCACTTCACCAGCTTCTCCAGCACCACCGAGCGGGCCGGCATGTTGATGCCGAGCGCCAGTGTCTCGGTGGCGAACACCGCCTTGACCAGGCCCTTGACGAACAGCTCCTCGACCACCTCCTTGAAGGTGGGCAGCATGCCGGCGTGGTGGGCGGCGATGCCGCGCTCCAGGCCCTCCAGCCACTCGAAGTAGCCCAGGACGTGCAGGTCCTCGTCGGGGATGGCGCGGGTGCGCTCCTCGACGATGGCCCGGACCCGGGCCCTGCCCTCGTCGTTGTTCAACCGCAGGCCCGCGTACAGGCACTGCTGGACGGCGGCCTCGCAGCCGGCCCGGCTGAAGATGAAAGTGATCGCGGGCAGCAAACCCTCGTTGTCGAGCCGGTCGATCACCTCGGCGCGGCTGGGCGTCCAGATCCGGCTGCGGGAGCGCCGCTCGCGCTCCCGGTCGGCCTCCCGGCCCCGCTTGCCACGCGGGTAGCCGCGCTGGTTCTCCATCCGGGCCAGGCGTTCGAGGTCGGTGTTGACCTCGCGGCGCCCGGCGGGGTCGGCGGGCCCGGACTTCTCCTCGAACAGGTCGTACATCCGCCGCCCGGCCAGGACGTGCTGCCACAGCGGCACCGGCCGGTGCTCGGAGACGATCACCTTGGTGTCGCCGCGCACGGTGTCCAGCCAGTCGCCGAACTCCTCGGCGTTGGAGACGGTCGCGGACAGCGACACCAGCGTCACGGACTGCGGCAGGTGGATGATCACCTCTTCCCACACGGCGCCGCGGAAGCGGTCGGAGAGGTAGTGCACCTCGTCCATCACCACGTAGCCGAGGCCGTCGAGCGCGGCGGAGCCCGCGTAGAGCATGTTGCGCAGGACTTCGGTGGTCATAACGATCACGGGTGCGTCGCCGTTGACGCTGTTGTCACCGGTGAGCAGGCCGACCTTCTCGGCGCCGTAGCGTTTCGCCAGGTCGTTGTACTTCTGGTTGGACAGGGCCTTGATGGGCGTGGTGTAGAAGCATTTGCGGCCCTCGGCCAGGGCCAGGTGGACGGCGAACTCGCCGACGATGGTCTTTCCCGAGCCGGTGGGTGCGGCGACCAGAACGCCGCTGCCGCCCTCCAGGGCCTGGCAGGCGTCTATCTGGAACGGGTCGAGCCCGAACTCGTACAGCTCGCGGAACTGCGCGAGCGCGGTGGCGTTCTCTTCGGCGCGGCGACGGCTTGCGGCGTAGCGCTCGGCTGGCGGCATCTCTTCGGTCATCTCCCGCACGAGCCTACCCGGGGCCACCGACACCGTGCCTGACCTTTACGACCTGGTGCTCGATAGGCGGCAGGCTCACCGCCTGTCGAGCACCAGGTCGTTACCGCCGGCTACCCACCCAGGTACGGTCCCTGGCACGCTCCGGCCCGCCCTCGACCGGCCGGCGCCCCGCTCAGACCAGCAGGTGCAGCGCGCCCGGCACGGTCCGCGCGCTCAGCGGGAGCGGCCCGATCGGCTCCCCGTCGGCGTATCCGGTGACGCCGACCGCGGCCAGCCGGACCCGCGCGGCACGGTGCACCGTGACCACCGGGTGGCTGGGGTGGGTGCCGCGGTAGACCCGCGGGAAGACCCGCAGCAGCGTGGTGCGGCTGCACGGGCCGACCACGCACACGTCGAAGAGCCCGTCGTCCATCTGCGCGTCGGCGCAGATCCGCATGCCGCCGCCGTAGGAGGACCCGTTGCCGACCGCGATCAGGGTCGCCTCCAGCTCCCGCTCGTCGGTGTCGTCGAAGGCCACGGTGTAGCGGATCGGGCGCAACGCGGCCAGTTCGGCGAGCATCGCCACGTCGTACCGGAAACGGCCGCCCGGGAAGCGCATCCGGTTGCCGCGGTCGTTGACCCGCGAGTCGAAGCCGGAGGCGAGCACCGTGCCGAACCAGCGGTGCCCGCCCGGCCCGCCGTCGACCTGCCCGAGGTCCAGCGACCGGGTACGGCCCTCGGTGAGCGCCCGGGCGGCGACCGTGCCCGCGGCGGCCGGGTCGCGGATCGGCAGGCCGTTGACCCGCGCGAAGTCGTTGCCGGTGCCGACCGCCACCACGCCCAGCGGGGTGCCGGTGCCGGCCACCGCCTGCAACGCCAGCGAGACCAGGCCGTCGCCGCCGACCGCCACCAGCGCCCGGGTGCCGCCGGCGACCGCGGCCCGCGCCCGGGCGAGCGCGTCGTCCGCGTCGGGGCCGACGACCGTGCGGACGTCGACGCCGGCCGCCCGCAGGGCGCCTGCCGCGGGCTCAGCCGCGCGGGCGCCCCGCCCGCGGCCGGCGGACGGGTTGACGAAAAGGGTGATCTCGCTGGTCACCGGCGTGACGATATCGGGGTGCGGGCACCCCACGGAAGATCCAGCGCTCCGCGGTTTCGCCGCGCCTGTGGGGTGCCCTTGCGGCCCGGGGTTCCCCAGTGCCCCTCACGGTGCCGGCCCGTCCGCGAGTATGCCGCGACTGATCGCGCAGTTCCCCGCGCCCCTGTTCGGGTTACCCGCCGCTGTCAAGTGCAGGCTCCCTCTGCCCGGGCCCATGGCTGTGCGCTGCGGAGCAGCCGCACATACGCAGGGGCGCGGGGAACTGCGCGACCGGCCCACCACCGGGGGCACCCGGGAGCAGACCGGCGCCGCCACGGCGGGGAGCCGTACCTGCGGGAAAAGCTCCGCTCAGGTCGCGTCGTCGTAGTCGTCGTCGGCGGCCCGGCGCTCGGCGTCCGCGTCGAAGGACTGCGCGTCGATCTGCTCGGGCACGTAATCGAGGCCGGACGCCTCGTCCGGGTCGAGCCCGAAGTCGGGGTCGGCCGCGCGGCGTCGCTCACGGCGCCGGTCGTTGAAGAAGCAGACACCCATCGCGAGGAAGTACAGCAGGACGATCGGCGCGGCCAGCAGCGTCATGGTCAACGGGTCACCGGTCGGCGTGGCGACCGCGGCGAAGACGGTGATGCCGATGACCATGCCCCGCCACCACCCCAGCATCCGGCGCCCGGTCACGATGCCGGTGAAGTTCAGCAGCACCAGCACGAGCGGCAGCTCGAAGGCGAGGCCGAAGACGACGATCAGCCGGACCACGAGGTCGATGAACTCGTCGAGCTTCAGCAGGTTGGACGTGTCCTTCGGCACGAAGCCGATCATGATCTTGGCGGTCTGCGGCAGGATCGCGTAGGCCAGTACGGCGCCGGCGAGGAAGAGCGGGACGCCTGTGGCGACGAACCCGATGGTGTAGCGCTTCTCGTTCTTGTGCAGGCCGGGAGCGAGGAACGCCCACAACTGGTAGAGCCAGATCGGTGAGGAGACGACCACGCCCGCCATCAGCGAGACCTTCAGCGCGATCGAGAAACCGCCCAGCAGGCCGTCGACGGTCATCACCGCGCAGGGCTGGCCGTTCTTCTGTACCAGTTCGCCGTGGGCGCAGCCCACCGTCTTCAGGATCGGGTGCTCGAACAACGAGACGATGTGCCGGTAGAAGAACGCCGCCACGATGGTGACGACAAGAATGGCGAGCACCGACTTGAACAGCCTGTTGCGCAGCTCGCGTAGATGGTCCGCGAGAGGCATCCGGCCCTCGGGGTCCTTACTACTCTCCTTGCGGGCAGTCTTGAGCACCCACGTCCTCGTCTCGTGCGGCAGCCGTCACCGGCGCGACCGGTCCCGGCTTGGTCCTTCACCTGTCGCCGGCCGCCGCAGGGGACGGCCGGGCGCGGTAATCGGTCTCGGATCAGCTCTGGCTGGTGGTGCGCTCCGGCTCGCTCACCGGGCGCGCGCTGGCGGTGTCGCCCGGGGCGGACTGGATGGTACGGGTGGCGGTCTGCGGCTTGGCGGGCTCCTCGGCCGAGGACGACGCGTGGTCGTTCTTCATCGCCTTGGCCTCGCTCTTGAGGATGCGGGCGGACTTGCCGACCGAACGCGCCAGGTCCGGAAGCTTCTTCGCACCGAACAGGACGACGATGACGGCGACGATGAGGAGGATTTCCAGGGGCTTGAGGTTGCCGAGCATAAAAGGTCTACCTTCTCACCTTGACGGCGTGGTCCGTGCGTCCGCGGTGCGGAGCCGGGCGGGTGCCCGAAGCCGTA
This sequence comes from Streptomyces sp. NH27, assembly GCF_056859195.1. Lineage (NCBI taxonomy): Bacteria > Bacillati > Actinomycetota > Actinomycetes > Kitasatosporales > Streptomycetaceae > Streptomyces > Streptomyces sp. NH27. The sequence goes on along the minus strand of NZ_JACEGK010000014.1, from coordinate 7,887 downwards.
CCGCGCAGTGATCGTAGCGCGCGGCGGTGAACAGCGGAGAGAGCACCGTCGTCCATCCGGCTGCGGCCCGAGCCGCGCGTCGTTCGCGGGCCGCCCGGGTCAGAGTACCCTCACCTGCCGGAATCGTGGCAGGGCTCAGGGCCGCGAGATCTCCCCGGTCCGTTCGGCCAACGGCCTGGCGGCCCGCCGCAGCCGCTCGCTCGCCGCGGTCAGCGCCTCGGTGCTGGCGGCGACCTGATGGGCGAGCGCCTGTACGGCCGTGAAGACGCGCACCGCCAGCACCCCCAGCACCAGGAGTCCCGCGGTCGACAGGCCGACGTAGAGAAAGAGCCACCACATGGGCCGCGAGCCTATCGGTGGATCCGCCCGGCCGGTGCCGCGACCGCCCCGGGCGGGGCCTCAGCGGCCGGTCAGCCGCATCGTGGGGACCCCGCCGCCGGTGAGCAGCTCGATGATCCGCTCCCCCGCGGTCTTACGGACCGCCTCGCCGCACTCGGGGCAGGTGAAGGAGTAGAAGGTGGTGCGGGACGAGGCGCCGATGGCCAACCGTATTTCCGCGGCGTCCAGTTCGAAGCTGCTGCGGCAGTGCGTGCAGTTCGCCCGGAACAGCACCGCGGGCAGCACCGGCCCGGACGGCGACTGCGGGCCGCTTCCCGGCGGGCAGACCGGCGAGTAGACCGCCGGGGCCGTACCGCCGCTCGATCCCTCACTCACCGTAGGCGGCCAGGGCCCGCACCGCCGCGTCGCGGGCGCCGTCGGCGAGGTCGGACGGGGAGACGATCCGGCCGTCCCGGCCCAGCCGCAGCGCCAGCCGCCGCAGCGAACCGGGGTCGGGCGTGCGCAGGGTGATCCGCAGACCGCCGTCGGGCAGTTCCTCGGCGCTGTCGTGCGGGTAGTACTCGGCGACCCAGCGGCCGCCGGGCCCCACCTCGACCACCACCTCGGGATCGTCGCCGGCCGGCTGCACCAGCCCCTGCGACAGGTCGCGCGGCTCCATCCGCGGCGGGTCCGACGGCTCGTCGAGCAGCCGGATCTCGGCGACCCGGTCCAGCCGGAAGGTGCGGCGGTCCTCCGACAGCCGGCACCACCCCTCCACATACGTGTGGCCGACCGCGAACAGCCGGATCGGGTCCACCTCGCGGTCGGTGAGGGTGTCACGGGCCGGCGAGTAGTAGCGCATCCACAGCCGGCGGCGCTCGGTCAGCGCGCGGTCCACGGTGGCGAAGACGCTGCCCTCCGACTCGAACGTCACGGACAGCCGCCCGCTCGCCCCGGCAGCCTCACCGGCCGCCGTCTCCAGCTTCGCGGCGGCCCGTTGAAGCGCCTGCCGGTCGCCCTCGCGCAGCCCCGGCAGGTTCGCCACCGCCCGGGCGGCCACCAGCAGCGCGGTCGCCTCGTCGGCGGCCAGCCGCAGCGGCTGCGCCACGTCGTCCGCGGTGCCGGGGTTGTGCCACCAGATCCGCTCGCCGTCGGTGTCGATGTCCAGCAGGTCGCCGCCCCTGAAGCTGGTGCCGCACAGCGGCAGCACGTTCAGGTCGCCGATCAGCTCGGCCTCGCTCACCCCGAAGGCCCGCGCCACCTCGCTCACCCGCGCCCCGGGCCGCTCGCGCAGATACGTCACCAGGGACAGCATCCTGCGGGTCTGGTCAATCGCGTTGCTCATCGGTCGCTCCCCCACTGGCTCACAGGTCGCTCAGGCCGTGTCTGACAAATAGCGCTGTCCCGCCCGGAGCGCGGGGCCCTGCGGTGTCCGGTACTCCCCGACTGCCTTCGGCGTGCGGGAAGGAGTTGTCGACGAACACGGCACTAGCCCTTCGCCACCGCGCGCAGCCGGTCCACCAGGTCCGCGCGCAGCTCGTCGGGGGCCACCACGACCATGTCCGGGCCGAACTCGGCGAGCCAGGCGTCCAGGCCGTGCCCGTACGGGACTTCCAGCTCGTCCCAGTCCGCGTCGACCGGGGTGGTGGCGACCGCGCGGGCGCGCAGCGGGTAGCCGCTGTCGCGGCGCAGCCTGATCCGCGCGGTGGCGGCGGTGGCGCCCTCGCCGGCCCAACGGGCCACGGTCTCACGGACGTCGATGTGGTCGGGCACCTCGGCGGTGAACGCCCCGCGCGCCTTGACCCGGCCGGAGATCCGCGACAGCCGGAAGACCCGGACGTCGCCGCGATCGCGGTCGTGGCCGGCCAGGTACCAGTGGCCGCGCCAGCATTCCAGCGCCCACGGCTCGACCAGCCGCGGCTCGGGCCGCACCGCGTTCGCCTTGCGGTAGTCGAAGGCGACCGCCTTACGTTCGCGGGTGGCGACCATCAGCGCCTCGAAGGCCGGCTCAGGGGCCGGAATCCGCGGCTCCAGCGCGCTGGTGGCGTCCTCGTACGGCACACCGGCCGCGCGCAGCTTCTGCAACGCCCCGCTGGCGGCCTCGGCGAGCCGCGCCTGCTGCCAGACCTTCGCGGCCAGCGCCAGCGCGGCGGCCTCCTCGGGGTCCAGGGCAATGTCCGGCAGCCGGTTGCGGTCGCTGCGGGCGAGATACCCGAAGTCCCCGTCGATGCTCTCCACGGTGTCGATGACCAGGCCGAGTTCCCGCAGGTCGTCCTTGTCGCGCTCGAACATCCGGTTGAACGACTCGTCCGAGGTGACCTCGTGATACGCCTCGATCGACGCGCGCAGCTCCCGCTTGCTGACCGGGCGCCGGGTGTTCATCAGGCACAGCGCAAGGTTCATCAACCGCTCAGCCTTGGCAATCGCCATCCGTAAGTCCTCCGTTTGCGCCCTCGCCCGCTGACCGTACCGCTCCCGGGCCTCGACCCAAAACCGCGGCCCCCGCCGTGTGGGCGGGGGCCGGGTCCACTGGCAGCGCCCGGATTCGCACGTCAACGAACCCGGGGCACCCCGGTGAGCGGGCTCGCCCGGAGGCGAGCGAACACCATCAGACCGCGACCAGGTCGCAGACGAAGATCAGGGTCTCGCCCGGGCGGATCGAGGCGCCGGCGCCGCGGTCGCCGTAGGCGAGGTGCGCGGGGATGGTCAGCTGGCGGCGGCCGCCGACCTTCATGCCCTGCACGCCCTGGTCCCAGCCGGCGATGACCTGGCCGACACCGAGCTGGAACTGAAGCGGCGTACCGCGGTTCCAGCTGGCGTCGAACTCCTCGCCGGTGGAGAACGCCACGCCGACGTAGTGGACGGAGACGGTGTCGCCGGCCTTCGCGACCGGGCCGTCGCCCTCCCAGATGTCCTTGACGTCCAGGTTGGCCGGCGGCTCGCCGCCCGGGAAGTCGATCTCGGGCTTCTCGATGCTCACTGCGATGCTCCTTGTGCTGTTGCGGGCAACCTGGACAGTCTTGCAGACCTACAGGATCGCCAGCACGTCGAGCGTGAACACCAGCGTCGCGTTCTTCGGAATGCCGCTGCCCGACGGCGGGTTGGCACCGTAGCCCAGCGGCCCCGGCGTCACCAGCAGCACCCGGCTGCCGGCCTTCTTGCCGACCAGGCCCTGCTGCCAGCCCTGGATGAGCTGGCTGAGCTCGAACGCCGCCAGCTCGCCGCGGCTGTAGCTGGAATCGAACTCCTTGCCGGTGCTCCACACCTTGCCCTGGTACTGCGCCAGCACCGAGTCGGTGGACTTGATCACCGGGCCGTCGCCTTCGAGGATGTACTCGGAGACGAGCTTGGTGGGAGCCTTGGCGCCCTTCGGGATGGTCAGCGACGGCATCTTGCCGTCGGTGTTGGTGCCGGACTTCGGCAGGTCCGGGTTGGTCTGCGGCACCACCTTCCCGGTCGACGAGCTCTTCCCGTTGAAACGGTTGAGCACGTCGATGACGAACACCAGCGTGTCGGTGCCCTTGATGCCGGCCTGCGAGTTGCCGCTGCTGCCGTAGCCCAGCGACGGCGGGATCGCCATCTCCACCCGGCTCTTCACCTGCTGGCCGACCAGGCCCTGGTCCCAGCCGGGGATGAGCTTGCCCTGGCCGATCACGTTCGTGTACGGGCTCTTGCCGAAGGAGGTGTCGAAGACCTTCGCGGTGCTCCAGATCTGGCCCAGGTAGTTGACCTGGACGTAGTCGCCGCTGACGATCTTCGGCCCGTCGCCCTTGATCACCGTCTTGACGGCGAGCTCGGTGGAGGGGGTGCCGGTGCCCTTGGCGACGGTCGGCTTCTGGTTGAAACCGGTGCCCGCGGTGATCGTCGGCACCGGGCCGGACACGATCTTCGCCTTCGGGGTCGCCGAGGCGGTCGGCGACGCCGGCGGTGTCGTCGAGGGAGGCGTCGAACTGGGCTTCGCCGACCCGCTCTTGCTCTCCTCGCCGCAGCCGGCGGCGGTGAGCATGAGCGCGGGGACGGCAAGCAGTACTGAGCGTCGGCGCACGGAGTTCCTCGTTACTGTCGTCGGGGTGGGGGCGTGCTGCGGTTCGTGGGGGAAACACGAGTACAGCCCCACACCCTACGGCGTGCGACAGGCCCCGTACGAGATTCGCACGGGGCCTGTGTGGATGCTGTGGTGGGTACACCCGGTCACTCACACCGAGTCACCTCACGCCGGGTCACATCCCGGCGATCAGCTTCTCCACCCGGTCGTCCACCGACCGGAACGGGTCCTTGCACAGCACGGTGCGCTGCGCCTGGTCGTTCAACTTCAGGTGCACCCAGTCGACGGTGAAGTCGCGCCGCTGTTCCTGGGCGCGGCGGATGAAGTCGCCACGCAGCCGGGCCCGGGTGGTCTGTGGCGGCACCGACTTGGCCTCGAAGATCTTCAGGTCGCTGCAGATCCGTTTGGCCTGGCCCTTCCGCTCCAGCAGGTAGTACAACCCGCGGCGGCGGTGGATGTCGTGGTACGCGAGGTCTATCTGCGCGACCCGCGGGTGGGACATGGTGAGGTTGTCGCGGTTCCGGTACCGCTCGATGAGCTGATACTTCATCACCCAGTCGATCTCGGTGCCGATCTTCGACAGGTCGCCACTGCCGATCGACTCAAGGGCGCGGCCCCACAGCTCCAGGACCTGGTCGATGACGCCGCTGCGGATGCCGCGGCGCTCGCAGAACTCGACGGCCTTGGAGTAGTACTCCTCCTGGATGTCGAGTGCGGACGCCTCGCGGCCGGACGCGAGCCGGACCTTGCGGCGGCCGGTGATGTCGTGACTGACCTCGCGGATGGCCCGGATCGGGTTCTCCAGCGTCAGATCGCGCATCACGGTGCCGGCCTCGATCATCCGCAGCACCAGGTCGGTGGCACCGACCTTGAGCAGCATCGTGGTCTCCGACATGTTGGAGTCGCCGACGATGACGTGCAGCCTGCGATACCGCTCGGCGTCGGCGTGCGGCTCGTCGCGGGTGTTGATGATCGGACGGGACCGGGTGGTCGCCGAGCTGACGCCCTCCCAGATGTGCTCGGCGCGCTGGCTCACGCAGAAGACCGCACCGCGCGGGGTCTGCAGCACCTTGCCCGCGCCGCACAGCAGTTGTCGGGTGACGAGGAACGGAATGAGGATGTCTGCCAGCCGGGAGAATTCGCCGTGCCGGGCGACCAGGTAATTCTCGTGGCAGCCGTAGGAGTTGCCGGCCGAGTCGGTGTTGTTCTTGAACAGGTAGACATCACCCGCGATGCCCTCCTCGTGCAGGCGCCGCTCGGCGTCCACCAGAAGGCCCTCGAGGATGCGTTCACCGGCTTTGTCGTGCGTGACGAGTTCGGTGACGTTGTCACACTCGGGAGTGGCGTACTCCGGGTGCGAGCCGACGTCGAGATAGAGGCGGGCCCCATTGCGGAGGAAAACATTGCTGCTGCGGCCCCATGACACGACACGGCGGAAGAGGTACCGCGCCACCTCGTCAGGGGACAGACGCCGCTGTCCCCTGAACGTGCATGTGACGCCGTACTCGTTCTCCAGCCCGAAAATGCGGCGGTCCATGTCTGAACATTACGCCTGATCCGACGTGCTGAAACGGGGATCGGGGCCACGGTTTGGATCTTTTTCCGCAACCCCCCGATCGGTTTCGACCTCCCGCACCGTCAGGATTCGCCCGGTCGACAGCAGTACGCCCAGCGCCACGGCACCGCACGCCGCGCAAACCCCGAATCCCGCGGAAGTTCCGACGTGTTGCGCGGCCACCCCGGCGACCGCCGTACCGAGCGCCGCGCCGACCCCCATCGCGGTCACCACCCAGGAGAACGCCTCCGTCACGGTGCCCGGCGGGGCATGTCGGTCGACCACCAGGAAGCCGCACGCGAGGGTGGGCGCCAGGAAGAGCCCGGCCAGTGCGGCGAGCGGCAGCATCCAGCCCAGCGCGGGGACGAGCAGCAGCGGCGGGTAGCAGGCCGCCAGGCCCACCGCGAGCAGCCGCAGCCGCCGCTCGGGGGCGCCGGCGAACGTGCGGCCGCCGTAGACGAGCCCGCCGACCAGCGCGCCGGCCCCGTTGGCAGCCAGCAGATAGGCCGCGGCGGCCCCGCCGCCGTGCGCGTCCCCATAGGCGACCGAGGCCAACGAGAAGGCGCCCAACGCGATGCCGATGAAGAAGCAGGAGCCCAGCAGCGCCAGTAGGCCGGGCGAGCGCAACGCGCCCAGCCAGTGCAGCTCGCGGACCTGGGCGCGCCACTGCCGGGACGGCCCGGAGGTGACGACGATCAGGGTGCCCGCCACGCCGAGCAGCCCGGTGAGCACCACCGCGGCGGCCTGCGAGGCGACCGCGACCGCTGCGGTGACCAGCAGCGGGCCGAGCGTGAACAGCACCTCCTGGGCCGCCGCGTCGAGCGCGTACGCCTTCTGAACCTGCTCCTCGCGGTCCAGCACCAGCGTCCACAGCGCCCGCAGACCGCCCTCCAGCGGCGGCGTGGCGACCCCGGCGAGCAGCACCGCGGCGATCGCCACGGGCAGCGGGCGCAGGCCGTTGACGGCCAGCAGCCCGAAGCCGACCGCGGCCAGGAGTGCCGCCGACGCCATCACCCGCGGTTGCCCCCTGCGGTCCACCGCCCGTCCGAGCAGCGGCTGTCCGACGGCGACCGCGAGCCCGTAGAGCGCGGACAGGGTGCCGGCCAGGCCGTATCCCGCGCCGTGCGCGCGCAGGAACAGCACGATCGCCAGCCCGGCCATCGCGTTGGGCAGCCGCCCCAGCAGGGTCCCGCCGAGCAGCCGTGCGGCGTGCCGGGTCCGCAGCAGGTCGGCGTAGCCGCTCGCCATTGTCTCTCCCCCACTCAAGTGTTACGTATAACTTCCGGCGTCATACGTACCATGACGGCAGCTCACGGGTCCAGGCCGTGGGACCGGTTTCGGAAGGCGGCGGGCGGCGTGGCCGGGAGCGATCGACCCACATCACGGGACGTGGCGCGGGTGGCCGGCGTGTCGCAGGCGACGGTGTCACTGGTGCTCGGCGGGAAGTGGCGCGGGCGGGTCTCGGAGCGCACCGCGCTGAAGGTCCGCGCGGCGGCCGGCGAACTGGGCTACCGGCCCAACCTGGCCGCGCGCAGCCTGCGGCTCGGCCGGACCAGGACCGCGCTGCTGGTGGTGCCCGCCCTCACCCACGAGTACTTCGCCCGGGTCTACGCCGGCGCGGCCCGGGTGGCCGACGAGCACGGCTTCGGGGTGGTGCTCTACCCGTCACCCGAGGGGGTCGGCCCGGCCCGCGACCCGTTCGGCTCCGCGCGGGCCGCGATCGACGGGGTGATCGCCTCGTCCATGGCCGCGGACGCGCTCGCCGGGATCGCCGACGGCGGGCTGCCCCTGGTGATGCTGGACAGCGGGCCCGGCGCGGCGGGCGGCCCGCCGACCGTGGATCTCGCCGTCGCGGACGGCATCCGCCAGGTCGTACGGCACCTGGTCGGCCTCGGTCACCGCCGGATCACCCATCTCGCCGCCGAGGTGGACACCTGGACCTTCCGGGTCCGCGCGCAGACCGTCCGCG
>NZ_JACEGK010000013.1:0-33572 GCF_056859195.1 Streptomyces sp. NH27 | reverse complement strand
GCACCGTGGAGCGCAAGTGCTTGCTAGAACCGGGGGTGCGTATGCGGGCGAAATGCGTGAAGGGTGCCGAATGGCGGCTCGTGGAACGGGTACGCAACCCGGTGGAGGAGCGGAATCGTGGCGGACGAGCACACCGAGCGCGGGGACGGCCGCCCGGAGCGGCCGGGGCCGGATGCGGCCGGGCCGGCCGGGCACGGCGCGGAGTCGCGCGATGAGGCCGAGCGGATGGCGCGCATCGAGCGGATGGAGGAGCTGGAGCGGGAGGAGTCCGTGCAGGCCCGGGCGGAGATCGACGCCGCCGCGCCGACGCAGTTGGCGGCCGGGGACGACGGGGTCGAAGCACTGCCCGGGAGCGGCCGGGAGCCCGGCGGCGCCAAGCGCCCGCTCGTGCCGACCGTCGTCGTGGACGACCTGCACGTGGTGTACCGCATCCACACCGCCGGCTCCGGCCACAGCAACGCCGCCACGGCGCTGGCCCGGATGGTGCTGCGCCGCGGCTCGCCCAACATCCATCTGGTGCACGCGGTGCGGGGCGTGTCGTTCGTCGCGTACCGCGGCGAGGCCATCGGCATCATCGGGTCGAACGGCTCCGGCAAGTCCACCCTGCTCAAGGCGATCGCCGGACTGCTGCCGGCCGAGCGCGGCCGCGTCTACACCGAGGGCCAGCCGTCGCTGCTGGGCGTGAACGCCGCGCTGATGAACGACCTGACCGGCGGCACCAACGTGGTCCTCGGCGGCCTGGCGATGGGCATGACCCAGGAGGAGGTCCAGTCCCGCTACCAGCAGATCGTCGACTTCTCCGGCATCAACGACAAGGGCGACTTCATCACGCTGCCGATGCGTACGTACTCCTCCGGCATGGCGGCCCGGCTGCGCTTCTCGATCGCCGCCGCGAAGAACCACGACGTGCTGATGATCGACGAGGCCCTGGCCACCGGCGACCGCGCGTTCCAGAAGCGCTCGGAGGAACGTATCCGCGAACTGCGCGAGGAGGCCGGCACCGTCTTCCTGGTGTCGCACAACAACAAGTCCATCCGCGACACCTGCGACCGGGTGCTGTGGATCGAGAAGGGCGAACTCCTCATGGACGGCCCCACGGACGAGGTCGTGGACGCGTACGAGCGGAGCTGACCGGCTCGCGGCCCGGCGCTCCCGATTCCCTTGGCTGGGAGGGGAGTCGGGCCGGGCCGGGGCGGCGGGCGGTTCAATCCTGGATGAGGCCGGCGAGTTCGGTCAGCGAATCGACGCGGAAGTCCGCCGCCGCGACCACCCGCGGGTCGTCCGCCCACTGGTGCCCCCACGGGCCGCGCCTCAAGTGCGCGGTGCGCAGGCCCGCTTCCTTGGCCGGGTGGATGTCGTTCGCCGGGTGGTCGCCGACGTACAGGGTCTCGGCGGCCGGCGTGCGGGTGGTCTCCAACAGGCGGGCGAAGAACGCCGGGTCGGGCTTGGCCACGCCCCACTCGCCCGAGGTCGCGACGCCGTCCGCCGGCAGGTCGAGGTCGCGGAGCAACTGCCCTGCCCTGGCGGTCTGGTTGCCGGCCACCACCACCCGGACGCCGGCCTGCCGCAGCGCGGCGAGCGAGGGCCGTACGTCCGGGTAGAGGTCCGTCTCGTCGAGGTGCTCGCCCCGTCCGGCGGCTTCGCGGGCCGCGTAGGCGGCGTCCATGTCCAGGCCGGGGCGCAACAGCCGTATGGCGTCCGCGTTGTCGTCGCCGCGCGACACCACCGCTCCCACCAGCGCCGAGACGGTGTGCCGGGGCACGCCGAGCCAGTCGGCCCACCCGGCCCAGAAACGGCTGTCGGACACGAGGGTTTCGCCGATGTCGAGGGCGACGGCTTTGATCACACCGACCACACTAGGCGTATACGGTCGATAGCCGCGGAAGACCGCGCCGCCCGCGCGCCCGGGACCGGCGGAGTGTGCGGCCGTCCCCGGTTCGCCCTTCCCAGTGGCGCGCCACCGCCGTCCCCGAACCGCCCCGCGGCGTATTCGGGCTGGCGTGCTACGGGTGAATCCGCGCGGATCGCCAGGCGCCCGCGCCCCGGTGTCGGCAGGCTGCTGAGTGCCGAATCGATCGCGGTCGAGCCCTTCCCGGGCCGGTTCGCGGCGGGGGAGTGTGCGCGGACAGCGGGGGAGCACGTGTGACGGCCGACGGACGAGACAGCGACACCACTGCCCGGGTTCCGGTTTCCGCGCCGGTGCCCGATCCGGCGCCCGACCGGGTGCTCCCCTCGGTTCCGGTGCTCCCTTCGATCCCGGCGCAGGTCCGTCCGCGGTCGTCCGGCCCGGCCGGCGAGGGGCGGCCGAGGGACGTGCCGCGGCATGTCGCCTGCGTGATGGACGGCAACGGCCGATGGGCTCAACAGCGGTCCCTGCCGAGGACGTCGGGCCACCGGGCGGCGGAGCCACCGGTGATCGAGGTCATCGAGGCGGCGCGGTCGGCCGGGGTGAAATGGCTGAGCCTGTACGCCTTCTCCACGGAGAACTGGCGCCGCCCGAGCAGCGAAGTCGACTACCTCATGCGGCTGGTGCGTCGCGTCGTACGCAAGCACGCCGCACTCCTGCACGCGCGCGGCATCCGCTGCCGGTTCCTCGGCGTGACCGATCCGAGGATTCCGGCGCCGCTGGCCCGCGACTTCGCCGACCTGATGACGCTGACCGAGGCGAACCGGGGCATGACACTGACCGTGGCGTTCGACCACGGCGGCCGCCGGGACATCGTCGAGGCGGCGCGCTCCCTCATCCGCAGCGCGACCCCGGCCGAGGACGTCGACGAGCGGCACTTCGCCGCCCATCTGCCGTTCCCCGACACCCCGGACGTGGACCTCGTCATCCGCACGTCCGGCGAGCAACGCATCTCCAACTTCATGCTCTGGCAGGTCGCCTACGCCGAGTGGATCTTCCCGCCGGTGCTCTGGCCCGACTTCCGCGCGCCGCACTTCCTGGAGTGCGTACGCGCCTACCAGCACCGCCATCGCCGCTTCGGCGGCGTGACACCGCACGAGAACGGAGAGACCCACCTGTGACGGAAGTTGGCAGCAGCGGCCCGAGGAGGGCCGGCGCCGGCGCCGGCCGTCCCGGCACCGGCCCCGCGGCACCCCATCCCCAAGTCCCTGCGGACGATTCCCTGTTCGGCCCCGACTCGCAGTTCCACCGGTTCTTCGACGACCCGAGGTGGGCACTGGCCGTGGTCAGGGCCACCGTGCTGGAGGCCGCCCACCCGCAGGTCGGTGCCGCCCTGATCGACAACTCGACGTTCGTCGCGCATCCGTGGCGACGGCTGCGCAACACGCTCGTCAGCCTGCAGCGGATGTTCGGCGCCGACGACCACACCCGGGAGCGGGAGGCCGCACGCCTCAACCGGCTGCACGCCAGGCTGTCCGGCACCGACGCCCAGAACCGCGCGTACGACGCCATGGACCCCGAGGTCCGGGCCTGGGTGGTGGCGACGCTCTTCGAGAGCTCCGTCACCATGTGCCGGCTCAGCGGGCAGCCGCTCGACCAGGACACGATGGCGCGGCTCTATGCCGAATTCCGGGCGTACCTGGCCGCCTTGGGGGACAAGGCCGGTCATCTCCCGCCCACCCTGCCGGAGTTCTGGCGGTACTACGACCGGATGGTCGAGGAGGAGCTGGAGAACACCGACGCGGTGCGCGTCATCCTCTACAAGCTCTTCGACCATCTCCCGGCGCCGCCGCTGCTGGAGGGACTGCCCACCGTGTGGGCCGCCGGCCGCGCGCTCGCCGGGCCGGTCATCGGCACGATCACCGTGGCGTCGCTCCCCGAGGCGTTCCGCCGCCGGGCCGGGCTGCCCGAGACGCCGGGCGCCCAGACGCTGATGCAGAGCGCGTACGTGGCGGCCGGCCTGGCCCGCTTCCTGCCCGAGGGCTGGGTGCGGTCCGAGAGCGTCACCAACCTGCTCTACCTCACCCCGGACAGCAACGACCCTCGCGCGGCGACGCTCAACGCGCTGCGCGACCAGGTGAAGCGGGCCGGAGCGCTGTTCCGGCTGGTCGCGCCGCTGCCTGCGCAGCGCGGCCACGATCACGACGACGATCGTGGCAGCGGTCCCGAGCGCGGAAGCGACCACGACCACGCTCGCCGTCACGGCCACCGCGACCGCGACCGCGACCCGGTACGGGACGAGGCCCGGCCCAGGAGTGCCGGCGAGTTCTTCACCGCAGTGCTGGACCAGACCGGCGACGGCTATCTGGACTGGCCCGATCTCGCCGCGATGGCACGGGAGTTGTCCTCCCGCCTCGATCTGGACGAGCCGGAGGAGACCAGGCTCTACAACGCCTTCGCCGCCTGGTGGAAGGAACTCCAGTCGGACCTCGACATCGACGGCGACGGCCGGATCAGCGAGGAGGAGTACGCCGCCGCGGTGCCCTCCCTCGCCGGGCCCGCGCTGATCAGGGTCGCCGAGGTGCTCTTCGACGTCACCGACGCGGACGGCAACCAGTTCATCGACGCGGACGAGTACCGCGCCCTGTTCCGCAAGGGATTCCGCCGCACCCTGGCGGGCGGTGAAGTCCGTTACTCCCGGAGCGCGTTCGTGAAGGACTTCCTCTCCTTCATGTCGGGCCGGGAACACTCCACCGCCTACGACCCCCTCTTCACCGAGGCGTAGTACGGGAGGACGGGAAGGACGCGAGCACGGCAGCACAGGAGGACACGAGTACGGGAAGCCGAAGCCGGAAGGCGCCGGCTCGCAGCGGGCCCGTACGCAGTCACCGTGCGAGACCGTACACAGTCACCGTCCGCCCCGCCGGGTCCGCCCTGTGGGGCGGTTCGGCGTTTCCGAGGCAGCCGGCAGTCCGGCGTTCCTGGGGCCACCCGGGTGCCGGAACCCCCGCACGCGGCAGGGGATTTGGCCGGTGCGGGCGCCACGTCGCAGGGGTTGACGCTCCGACGAGGGCGCCCCTAGGGTCACCGTACACATAAGACATCTGATGTCGGTTGTCCAATCCGACGCGTGGAAGGTGCCCGTCCAAGTCGCCCCGCCCGGCGGGTCGGTCGGCGACCCCGGCCGATGACCCCGGCCGATGACCCCGGTCGACGACCCCGGATCCGGGAGCCGGCCGCCCGACGCGCTCTCCCGAGGGAGCCCCATGATCCGTTCCGACGAAAGCACCCCGTCCCGCCGTCGTGCCCTGGCCGGGCTCGGCCTGGCCGCGGGCGCGGCGCTGACCACCACCCTGGCCGCCACCCCCGCCTCGGCCGTCGCCCGGACCGGGGGGCTCCCCGTGCTGCAACCCGGCGACGACTGGGCGGGCGTCCTCGCCGCCACCCCGCAGGTCCAACTCCTGCCCGGCGCGACCTATACCCTCGCCGCAGGCGTCGAACTCCCCGACAACTGCCGCATCCAGGGCAACGGCGCCACGGTCACGGTCGCCGACGACACCACCGGCGCGCTCACCGCCACCGGCCGGAGCGCGATCACCGTCACCGACGTACGGTTCGTCGGCCGCGCCGGCAACCCCCTCAACACCGCGCCCTCCTTCCGCCACGTCGCCATCGCGCTGACCCGCAGCACGGACGTACGCATCAGCAACTGCGACTTCACCAACTGGCGCGGAGCCGGCGTCACCGTCAACGGGTCCAGCGCCGACGACTACTTCGCCTACCGCGTCAAGCTCACCGGCAACGCCTTCCTCAACTGCTACTTCGGCGTGTCCGCCGCCGACCGCAGCGAGTACTCCCAACTGACCGCGAACAGTTTCGCCTACTGCCGGCTGGCCATCTGGAACTCCTCCGGCAACTGGACCATCGACGGCAACAGCGTCGTCGGCTGCTACGGCGCCTACTACTCCTTCGCCCGGACCAGCCCCTACGGCGCTCTGACCTCCGACAACTGGGCGCACGGCAGCCTGACCGGCAACACCTTCAACCACTCCAACGGCGGCGCCGGGGAGCTGTGGAGCAGCAACATCGCCTTCCCGATCGGCGGCGTCGGCCAGGACCCCGGAAGCGGCATCGTCGTCAACGGCGTGCTGCCGCCCACCTTCACCGGCAACACCCTCTGGTACAGCAACCTCTCCGGCGCCGACCTCGCCGGCACCCGCTGGCTGCTGTCCGGCAACACCTTCTCCAACCTCGCCATCACCTGTACCGGCGCCACCCCCGTCGCTCTCGCCGGAACCCAGTCCAACGGCTCCGCCAACGCCCCCACCCTGACCGGCAACGTCAAGGACCTCTTCGCCGCCCTCTACTGACCCGCGTCGAGCGGTGCTCACCACGGTTGGGCCTTCAGATGGGCGGCGATCCGGTCCCGTTCCCACACGCCGTCGGCGATGGTGAGCCGGTAGCGGCGTACGAGGGCGTCCCCGGCGGCGAGTTCGCGCTCCTCGGAGAAGGCGAGCGACGGGTTGACCATGGGGACGGTCTCGCTGCGGACGAACCAGTGCGGCCGGCCGCCCTCGTCGTCGGCCGGGTCGGCGCGGAAGAGCAGGGTGGCGTGACCGTCGAACTCGTCGTGCTCGCCGATGTAGGCCAGCCACGGCGAGACCGCGCCCATCACCTGCGCTCCCTCCAGGCCGTCGGCGGCCAGCACCCGGCCGCCGGTGAAGGAGCGTGGGCCGCGCCAGAAGAAGCCGCAGTACGCGGCGAGTTCACGCCCGAAGACCGCCGGGCTGCCGAAACGCAGCGGCCGGTCACGGACGTTGCGCAACTCGGTGGCGAACTCCAGCGTCCAGCTGCCGCCTTCGGTGTCCACGTCCAGCACGGTGAGGGTGCGGCGCTCGCGTATCCACAGCTCCTCGCCGGCCGTGATCCAGCCCAGCATCTCGGTGAAGGAGCCGCCGTCGACCGTTTCGAAGCCCAGGTGATCCTGCCGGCCGACGTTCGGCAGGTCGAGGTATCCGGTGTCGGGGGCCCCGTGGGTGTAGGTGCCGCCGCCCCAGAAGTTCTGTCCGGACAGGTGGGAGGCGGTCATCGCCAGGCCCTTGTGCCAGCGGTGGTCGTGCGGGCGGTTGCCGCTGACGATCTGCCCGGCGAGGGTGCGCAGCGGGTGGACGTACGGGCTCGGGCATTCGCTGGGTGGCAGTTGAGGGCGGTACCGGTAGCGGAAGAGCGTGCTGCCGGCCGCCTCGGCGGAGATCTCGTCCTGGCCCCGGTGCACCAGCCGGGCCGTCTGCCGGCCGGCCATCATGCTTTCCCGGAGACGGTCGATGGGCCGGTTGACGGGTCGATCGAAGGTTCGGTCGACGCGTTCGTGGCCGCCGGAGCCCAGCCCGGCACCGAGCCGTGCAGATGGTGGTAGAAGGGGTTGTCGGGACCGAGGTCGCCGGGGTGCACCGCCGCGCCGGTGAACGCCGACTGGTACAGCGCGGTGACCAGTTCCAGCGACTCCCGCCCGGCCGGGCCGGACAGCGGCGGCCGCCGCCCCTCCTGCATCGCGTCGAGCAGGTGGGGCAGCGCGGCCGTGTGCGAGCTGCGCACCTCGGGCTCCCCGGCCGGCACCGGCCGGTTCGGGGTGTAGGTCCAGTCCGCGTCGCCGTAGCCGTACAGGTGGCGCAGCTCGACGGTCGCCTCGGAGAAGTCGAAGCGCAGATAGCTCTCCTCGCGCCGGGACAGGGCCGAGTTGACGACGGTGGCCAGTGCCCCGGACCGGAAGCGCACCAGCGCGGTGGAGACGTCCTCCGCCTCGATGTCGCGCTCGAGCCGGCCGGCCATGGCCCGTACCTCCTCCCACGGGCCGAGGACGGCGAGCATCATGTCCATCTGGTGGATGCCGTGGCCGAGGGTGGTCCCGCCCCCCTCGGTGGACCACCTGCCCCGCCACGGCACCGCGTAGTACGCGTCCGGCCGGTACCAGGTCGTCACCGACTGCCCGACCAGCGGGCGGCCCAACTCCCCGTCGGCGACCTGCCGCACCAGCCGGCGCAGCGCCGACCCGAACCGGTGCTGGAAGATCACCGAGGCGTACGGGCCGCCCTCCCGCTCGGCCGCCTCGATGAGGTGGTACTCGGCGAGCGAGCGGACGGGCGGCTTCTCCAGCCACACCCACGCGCCGGACCGCAGGCAGCTCAGCACCGTGTCGAGGTGGGCCGCGGGCGGGGAGCAGACCGCGACCAGCGACGGCTGTTCGCGCCGCAGCATCTCGTCGAGGTCGGTGTAGGCGCAGGGGATGCCGTGCCGCCCGGCGAACGCCCGGACCCGCTCGGCGTCGACATCCATCGCCGCCACCACCTCGGTGCGCGCCGACTCAGCCGCGAACGCGGGCAGATGCGCCTCCTCGGCGATATGCCCCGTGCCCACGACGGCGACCCGGATTCTGCTCATCTGCTGTGACTCCCTGCGGTTTCGACGGTGGTTCGGTGGTTGCCCACGGCAGCGGCTCAGCCGGTTGGGCCGTAGGTCACGTCGGCCACGGTGCTGCCGCCGACCTGCCGGGTCGGGGCCGCGATCAGGTTGGTCTGCTGGGTCTGCGCGAAGCCGACGTCGGGGTTGCCGTTCAGCTTGGTGCTGTACGCCTCGAGGAGCATCGAAAGGGTGGCCGAGTCGCTGAAGGCGTTTCCTGCGGCGGAGGTCGGGTTGCTGACCTGCACTCCGGTCGGCGAGGTGATGGCCAGCGGGCCCGCGGCGACGCCCTTCGGGTCGTTGAGCGTGCCGCCGTCGGTGCCGAAGGACAGGGTGCCGTCGCTGAGCCCGCTTACGCCGAGGATCTTCTTCTGCGGCTTGTTGGGCGCGGTGCCGACCCCGACGGCATCGGTCAGGTACGGCAGCCCGGCGACGTAGGAGAGCCGGGCGCCGCCGAGCAGCGAGGTGGGCGCGGAGGCGGTGACGTGCACGGCGCCGTCGGTGACCGTGTAGACCGTGGTGACCGGCACCTGGGTGCCGTTCGGGCCGATGAGCTGCTGGGTGACCTGGCGGCCCACGCCGTTCTTCACCTTCAGCGGCTTCGTGGAGACGTGCGTGTTCGGCGCCGGGCTCATGAAGTGCGGGCCGTCGGCGTCGGTGTAGGCGAGGCCGATGCTCTGCCGGCCGGCGGTGGCGGCGTGGATGACGTCGGCGTTCCCGGCGGAGACCAGGTAGGCGGTGCCCTGCTGGTCGAGCACGACCGAGCCGTTGCCGTAGCGCAGCTTGTACGCGGTGTCGACCGGCTGGGCCTTGCGGTACCAGGTGCCCGGGTCGCTGAACTGCCAGACGGTCATGAAGGAGAAGTGGCCGTCGGGGACGACTGCCTTGTCCGTCGACGCCGTGGCCACGTGGGTGTAGGGGATGGTGGAGGTGCCGAAGTAGCGGCCGAGGTCGTCCTTGACGACGCCGCTGTAGTGCTGGAGGCCGTAGACGCTCTCGAAGCCGGCCCGCAGTTCGTTGTGGCGCGCGCCGCCGTAGTCGAAGCCCCGGGCGCCCAGCCGCATGTCCAGGTATTTGGTCATGTCCAGACCGTCCTGGTAGAAGCGCTTGTCGCCGGTGAGCTTCCAGCCCTCGTACAGGAAACTGATGGCGATGCCGCCGTAGTTCTGGTCCAGGCCGCCGGAGTGCTCGGGGTAGAAGGTGTAGCCGCGGTCGGTCTGGCGCAGCGGCCGGATCTGGTCGGTGAAGACGGCCATGGCCTGCTTCTGGAGCGCGGCGCCCTGCTTCTTCATGCCGAACCTGGCCATCTGGTGGGCCAGTTGGATCGCGGCGTCCACCGCGGCGATGCCCTGGTTGTCCGCGTCCTGCGGGTTGAACTTCGAGACCTTGGTGAGCCAGGTCCAGTAGCCCTGGCCGAGGTCGAGGAGCGCGGTGCGCTGGTCGGGCCGCAGGATCCCGTCGCCGTTCTGGAGTACCAGGCCGACGTGCAGCAGGGCCCACACGGTGGTCGGCCAGTCGCCACCGCCGCCGGCTTCGAGGGTGTACGGCTCGTAGGCCGCCCAGGGCTCGCCGCTGTTCTTGACCTCGATGCTTGTGTCGCCCGGATTGTCCTGGGTGTACACGCGGTTGGCCAGGTACCAGTCGACGCTCTTCTGGAAGGCGGCCGTCACGCTCTTGTCGTGGGTCTGCGCGTGGTAGAGCGCGACCAGGCTGGAGGCGCCCAGCGAGTTGTCGCCGAGGTCCTTGGTCTTGCCCTGGACCTCGAAGCTGCCTTCGGCGCTCTGGTGGGCCAGGATCTGTTGTACCTCCTGGCGCAGTTGGGCGCTGTAGACGGCCGGCCCGTCGGGGATGTCGCCGAGGTGGACGCTGAGGTTGGGGGACAGCACCAGGGAGGGCTCGGAGTCCGCGCTCGCGCTGGACGACAGGCTTCCCGCGGTGAGCGCGGCCGCGGTCATGACGGCCGCGGCGGTGACCAGCGATCTACGTGTTCTGGACATGTTTCTCCTCAAAAGGGCGGTGCGCGAAGGGAGATGGGGTGGCAGAAGGCTGTGTTGGCGGCTGCGTGCGGGCGGTGGGTCAGCCCTTGAAGCCGGTGGTGGCGATGCCCTGGACCAGATGCCGCTGGAAGAAGACGAACAGCACGAACAGCGGGGCGAGGCTGACCGTCGCCATGGCGAACATCGGCCCGAGGTCCGAGCCGGACGTCGCGTCGAGGAACATCCGCAGGCCCACCGGAAGGGTGTAGCGGGCCGGGCTGTTGAGGTAGATCAGCTGCGAGAAGTAGTCGTTCCAGGTCCAGATGAAGGTGAAGATCGCCGTGGTGGCCATGGCCGGCTTGGTCAGCGGCAGGATGATGTGCCAGAAGGTGCGGAACGGCCCGCAGCCGTCAAGTGCGGCCGCCTCGTCCAGCTCGCGCGGCAGACCGCGCATGAACTGGAGGTTGAGGAAGACGAAGAAGGCGTCCACGGCGAGGAACTTGGGCACCACCAGCGGCAGGTCGCTGTCCACCCAGCCCAGCTTGTGGAAGATCAGGTACTGCGGGATCAGCAGTACCTCCTTCGGCAGCAGCAGGGTGCCGATGGCGATGCCGGTGATCAGGCCGCGGCCGCGGAAGTCCAGCCGGGCCATGGCGTAGGCGGTGACCGAGCAGGACAGCATGTTCCCGATCACCGCGCCGATCGAGATCAGCGCGGAGTTCATGAAGAACACCGAGAAGCTCGTGCCGGCCGAACCCTTCCAGCCCTGGGCGTAGTTGCCCGGCGCGAAGTGCTTGGGGAAGAAGGACACGCTGGAGACGATCTCCGCGGTGGGCTTGAAGGAGGAACCCAGCATCCAGGCGACCGGGTAGAGCAGGGCCACCAGCAGCACAAGGATCACGACGTGCGGCAGCGCGGAGCGCAGGGACTTCGGTCGCATGGTCAGTCTCCGTAGTGGACCCAGTAGCGGGAGGACCAGAACAGCACCCCGGTGATGACGCCGAGGCCGGCGATCATCACCCAGGCCATCGCTGCCGCGTAGCCCATCTGCTGCAACTGGAAGGCGCGCTGGTACAGGTAGAGGGAGTAGAAGAGGGTCGAGTCGACCGGGCCGCCCTGTCCGTCGCCGACCAGCTGGGCCGGGGTGAACGCCTGGAAGGCGCCGATGATCTCGACCACCAGGTTGAACAGGATGACCGGGGTGAGCATCGGCAGGGTGACCGACAGGAACTTCCGCCACGGACCGGCGCCGTCCATCTGCGCGGCCTCGTACAGCTCCTGCGGGATCTGCTTCAGGCCGGCGAGGAAGATCACCATCGGCGCGCCGAACTGCCACATCGCCAGCAGCACGATCACCCAGCGCACGGAGCCCGGGTCGGAGACCCACGCCTCGCCGTGCACGCCCAGCAGCTTCAGGAAGCCGTTGAAGGGGCCGTCCATGTCGAAGGTGCCCTGCCAGACGATCGCGATGGCCACGCTCGTGCCCAGCAGCGAGGGCAGGTAGAACAGCGCCCGGTACGCGCCCTGGCCGCGTCGCGGCTTGGCCAGCAGCAGCGCCACCGCCAGCGCCATCAGCAGCTTCAGCGGCGCGGAGGCGAAGACGTACTGCGCGGTGACGGTCACCGAGTGCACGTAGCGCGGATCGCTGGAGAAGAGCTTGCGGTAGTTGTCGAAGCCCACCCAGTGCGGCTTGCTCAGCAGGTCGTAGCTGGTGAAGGAGAGGTAGAGCGAGTAGAGCAGCGGGATGACCAGCACGCCCGCGGTGCCCAGCAGCCATGGGCTGAGCATCGTGTAGGCGGCGCCATTGGGCCGGCGCCGGCGGCGGACCGCCGCGGGCTTGCCGGCGTCGCCCTTCGGCGGGGCGCTGCCGGAGTGCTCCACGGCGGCCCCGGCTGCGGCCGCTGCCATCAGGACCCCTCGGACAGCAGCTGGCCGGCCTGCTTCATGAAGTCGCCGGCCGCCTTGTCGACATCGGCCTTGCCGAACCACACGTTCTCCGCCATGCGCACGAACAGGTCGGTCTCGATCTGGGTCGAGGCGTCCGGCGAGGTGGGCGGTGCGGCCGAGTTGTGGCCGGGCTTGTTGACGTAGGCGTTGTACTCGGCGACCTGCCGGGCCGCGCCGGTGAGCGTCGGGGTCAGCGCGGAGAGCGTCTTGCCGCTGGCGGGAGCGCCGCGCGAGATGCCCTGCTTGATGCCGGCCTGGCTGTCGTTGACCAGGAAGCTCACCAGCTCGGCGGCTTCCTTGGCGTGCTTGCTGTGGCCGTAGACGCCCCAGTTGACGGACCGTTTGAGGTACGCGCCGGGCTTGCCCGTCGTCTCACCGGGCATGCCGACGTACTTCCAGTCGTTGCCCGGCAGCGTGGTGCTGGTGCCGGAGACGTCCATCGCGACCAGGCCCTTGGCGATCGGCACCTTGGTCACGTCGCCCGCAACTCCCGGCTCGCTGACGGTCGGCGGCGGCACCGAGCCGTTCTTGCGCAGGTCGGCCCAGTACTGCCACCACGCGGTCAGGTCCGCCTTGGTGAAGCCGAGGCTCTTGCCGTCGGAGCTGTAGATGTTGCCGCCGCGCTGGCGGACGAAGATCTCGAACGCCTGGACGCTGGCGCTGTCGTCCCCGGCCCCCCAGGTCTTGCCGTCGCCCTTGGCCGATATCCGCTTCGCCAGGTCGGCGTACTGCTGCCAGCTCAGGTCCGCCGTCGGCGCGCCGACACCGGCCTTCCCGATCAGCGCCGAGTTGTAGAGCAGCGCGAAGGGGTTGGAGCCGGCCGGGACCTCGTACAGCTTCCCGTCGTAGGAGCCCTGGGAGAGCAGGGTGGGCGAGATGTCGCTGGTGTCGAGGACGCTCTTGTACGTGCCGAGGTCGGCGAGTGAGCCCTTGGAGGCGTACTTCGCCACGGTGTCGACCTGGAAGACGTCCGGGGCGTCCCCCGCGGTGATCTGGGTGTTGAGCTTGTCGTAGTAGCCGGGGTACGCGGACGGTTCCACCTGCACCTTGATGTCCGGGTGGGCCTGTTCGAAGAGCTTGACGGCGCTCTGGGTCGCCTGGGCTCTGTCCGGGTTGCCCCACCACGTGATGCGCAGGGTGTTCTTGCCGCCGGAGCCGCCGCTGCCGCCGCCGGCGCAGGCCGAAAGCGTCAGCAGAACGCCTGCGACGGCGGCCGACGCCACCTTGCTGCTGGTGGTGCTGCGAGGTCGAGACGCTGCGGATCGCTTCATTGCGGTTGTGCCTCTCGTGAACGGTCACATCTGTGATGCCAAGACCATAGAAACGCTTCTGGAGTGCGTCAATAGGGTTGCGGCGATGTTTCCGCGTCGCCGTTGTCTGACGACTGGTCACCGGGCGCGGGATGCATTAACGTGACCGTTGCCATGAATCAACCAGATGCAACTGTCACGATGCGGACCGTCGCCGGCCGTGCCGGCGTGTCCTACCAGACGGTCTCCCGCGTCATCAACGAGGCGCCGGGAGTCGCGCCGGAGACCCGTGCCCGGGTGCTTGCCGCCATGCGCGAACTCGGCTACCGGCCGAGCCTCGCCGCCCGCTCGCTGGCCAGGAACCGTACCGAGATCGTGGGCCTGGTACTGCCCAGCTCGGTGGACTTCACCTTCGCCGACTCCCACCTGCTCCAGGTCGTCGGGGGAGTGGACCGGGGGGTCAGTGACAACGACTACAGCACCTTGCTGGCCAGCCCGAAGGAGTCGGAACCCAACCTGTCGGCCTTC
Organism: Streptomyces sp. NH27; assembly: GCF_056859195.1. NCBI lineage: Bacteria > Bacillati > Actinomycetota > Actinomycetes > Kitasatosporales > Streptomycetaceae > Streptomyces > Streptomyces sp. NH27. The sequence continues at coordinate 19,569 of NZ_JACEGK010000013.1, read as the reverse complement.
CGCCGGCTGGTCCGGCAGCGGTCGGTGGACGGCGTACTGGTCGACGCCAGCATGGGCGAGGAGGGCGTCACCATGCTGATCGATGCCGGCTACCCGGTGACCGTCATCGGCCACACCAGCCTGGACGTGCCGTCCGTGCGCCCGGACGACGCGAGCGGCGCGTATGTCGCGATGCAGCACCTGCTCGCCCTCGGCCACCGCCGGATCGCGCTGATCACCAGCCGCGACGAGAGCAACCTGGCGGTCCTCGCCCGCCGTTCGGGCTGCGAGCGCGCACTCGCGGACGCCGGGCTGGTCCTGGACGAGTCGCTGGTGGAGCACGGTGACATGACCATCGAGTCCGGGCGGGAGGTGGCCGAGCGGCTGCTCGGGCGCCCCGACCGGCCGACCGCGGTCTTCTCGTTCAGCGACAGCATGGCGATCGGGGTCCTTCAAGTCGCCCGGGAACGCGGCATCGAGGTGCCGCGCGAGCTGTCGGTGGCCGGCTTCGACGACACCCCCAGCGCGCCGCTGCTGACGCCGCCGCTGACCAGCGTCCGCGTCTTCAGCGCCGAGCAGGGGGAGCGCGCCGCCCGTACGCTCATCGGCATCCTCCGCGGCATGACACCGCCGGGCGCTCCGGTGATCCTGCCGAGCCAGCTCGTGGTCCGCGGTTCGACGGCGCCGCTCGTGGCGGGCCGGGCGGTCGGCATGTGAGGACGTAGTGGATCGGTGCGGGGGCGGCGATGAGTTCTGCCGGGCGGGGGAGTCTCAACACTGTTGCCAACCGCACAGGAGGAACCCGTGACCCAGCTCGTGCGCGTCCAGAACTTCACCGTCTCCAGTGACGGCGTCGCCGCCGGGGAGGACCAGACCCTCGAAAGACCGTTCGGCCATGTGGAGCCCGAGAAGCTGTTCGCCTGGGCCGGGGCCACGGCGAGCTGGCCCATCCGCACCGCTCCCGGCGGCAGTCGCGGCCTGGACGACTACCTCACCCGGGACTTCGCCCGCAACATCGGCGCCGAGATCATGGGCCGCAACAAGTTCGGGCCCCAGCGCGGACCCTGGCAGGACCACGAGTGGCAGGGCTGGTGGGGCGACGAACCCCCGTTCCACACCCCGGTGTTCGTCATGACCCACCACGCGCGTCCGTCGATCACCCTGTCCGACACCACGTTCCACTTCGTCGAAGGCGACCCGGCCGCGATCCTCGCCCAGGCGCGTGAGGCGGCGCAGGGCAAGGACGTCCGGCTCGGCGGCGGGGTGACCACCATCCGGGAGTTCCTCGACGCCGACCTCGTCGACACCCTGCACGTCGCGGTCTCGCCGGTGGAACTCGGCTCCGGGCTGCGCCTGTGGGAGTCCCCCGACGAACTGCGCGACCGGTTCCACGTGGACGTCGTCCCCAGCCCGAGCGGGATGACCCACCACCTCTTCTGGCGCAAGTAGTCGCCCGCGCGGGGCGCCCCCGACGTCATCCGGTGCGGTCCGCGGCCGGCCCGCCGCCCGGCCGTCGGGACGCCCCGCCCCCCTTGCCGCTGCGACCGGTCGACGTCGATGCCGACGTGGTGGGAGCCGCGCTCCAGGTGGCTTCCCGCAGCGGGCTCCAGGTCGATCCGGCGAGGCCGGGGGTCGGGCCCGCGGGCGGGGTGACCCCGTCGATCGTGTCGTCCCAGGCGGAGACCTGGAGCGTGAGGTCGGCCAGCGCGGTGTCGTCGAGGTCCAGCAGGTCGATGGACCACGTCTCGCCGTGGTAGAGGTCGTTGGCGATCGCCGTCCCCGCGGAGACGAGGGTGGCGTCGCCGCCCCGGTAGTCGAGCACCATGCGCGCTTCCGCCAGGCCGGCGAACGTCGAGGAAGCGCTGCTGATCCGCCACTGGCCGGTCCCGGTGGAGGTGACCTGCGGCGCGGGCGGCGCGGCGGCGAGGCTGTAGGTGAAGCCGGCGAACGGCCCGGCCCGGCCGTCGGCGCTCTTCCATCCGGCGGCCGGTGCCAGGCCGCCGGCCGGGAAGACGTCGGCACTGATCCGGGAGCCTGCCGCCGCGGCGAAGCGTACGGTCGGCTGCACACCGGTCAGCTGACCGCTGGTGGTGATGATCAGCCGGTCGCTGCCGTTCAGCGGCGCGACGGTCGCGTTGAGCGAATCGGCCTCGGGCAGGACGATGATCCGGGCGCAGGGTGCCGCGTCGCCGGACTTGTGCACCAGTAGCGAGGTGCGCTGCCCGGCGGGGACGGTCGCGACGAGTTGGGTTCCGGTGATCTTGCGCACCGCGGTTCCCGATTCGTCGGTGAGGGTGACGGACGCGTCGAAGGCGAGGGCGCGGTCGGTCCAGTCCGGGGCCCAGTAGACCCAGGTGGGAAGGTCGGCACCGGCCAGCTTGGCCAGTGGCTCGACGGTGGCCCAGCGCAGGTCGACGCCGCCCAGATCGGTCATGACGGGGAAGACGTTGCTGCGGTCCGGCGGCATGGTCAGCGGCGCGGCGGGCAGCGTGGCGGTGCCGCCCGCCGTGTGGACCTGGACCTGGACGTCGCCGCGGCTCGGCAGGGTGACGTTGCGCTGGGTGTTGTTGAGGAAGACGAAGCCGCGGCCGTCGGTGTCGAACCGGCCGATGTAGCGCAGCCGCCGGGTCTGCGACGGGTCGAGGAGCTGTCCGGGGTCCCGGCTGATCCGGGTGCGGACCAGCTCGGCGGCGCAGGTGGTGACGAACGTGTGCAGGCGCCGGTACTGCCGGTAGGAATCCCTGGTCCGGCCGAACTCGGCCAGCGGCGCCTGGAAGTCGTAGGTGAGCGGCCAGCTCCCGGCCAGGCCCGCGACCTGGGTTCCGCCGTGGAACATGTAGTAGCCGAGGTAGTTGGCGCCGCGGCCGACGCTGTCGTATGCCTGCGCCACGACGTAGCGGGGTTCGACCAGGAACCGGTCGGTGCCGCGCATCGGGCTTCCGGTGCCCAACTCGCAGAAGCCGCGCGGGTAGGCGAGCGTGTCGTAGCTGGAACCGCCGATGTCGGTGTTGGCGGTCCACTCGTCGGTGCCGTAGATGAAGCCGGAGACCGCCTCGGTACCGGCGCCGGCCTCCCAGCCGCGGTAGCAGTACGAACCCTGCAACGGGATCGCGGTGTCCGGCTCGAACACCGAGTTGGCGGTGACCGTGTAGTACGGAACGACCATGCCGTGGTCGGCGCACATCCGGCGCAGCGTGGTGATGTGGGCGGGGTCGCCGGAGGCGTACTCGTTCTCCAACTGGATGCCGACGACCGGTCCGCCGTCCTTCACGAACAGCCCGTCGGCCTGCGCGGCGAGCTGGGCGAAGTACACGTCCACCTTGGCCAGGTATCCCGGGTCGTCGGTGCGCGCACCGGACAGCGCGAAGTCGGGGATGCCGCCGTTGACGGTCTCGGCGTTGATGTAGGGGCCGACGCGCAGCCAGACCAGCAGCCCCTGGCGCTGAGCGGCGGTGAGGAAGGCGCGCAGGTTCCTGCGGCCCGTCCAGTCCCAGGTTCCCTCCGGCTGCTCGTGGTGGTTCCAGAACACGTAGGTCGACACGATGTCGGCGCCGGCGGCGCGCAGTTTGCCCAGCTCGCGTTCCCAGCGGTCATCCGAGGCGCGGACGTAGTGGAACTCGCCGCTCACGGGATACCAGGCGGCCCCGTTCCTGGACCATCCGTTGTGCGTCACGCCGTAGGAGACGCCGGCCGCGACACCGCCGGCGCCGGCCAGCGGGTCGTCGGTACGCGCTTCGGTGGCCGTGGCGTCGAGCCGGTACGGTGCCACGGCGACGGTCCACCACTGGCCGGCGTCGTCGGCGTCGGAACGGATCTCGACCGTGGCCCCGGGGCTGGTGGAGTCGCCCGTGACGGTCAGCAGCTTTCCGCTGGGCCGGCTGACGATCTTGAGCCGCCCCTGGCCCGCGTCGTCCAGCCGCCACTCCTGGTTGGGGCCCCCGGTGGCGTGCCACTGGATGAGCGGGGTGCCGTCGTCCGTCGCGCCACTGGTGACGTCGAGCATCTTGCCCGAGTGCATCGGGCTGAGGGCGACCCATCCGTCGCCCTGATCGAGCAGCGTCCATTGCTGGTTGACCGCGCCGCTCGCCGTCCACTGGATGACCTGCGAGCCGTCTGCCGTCGATCCGCCGTAGACGTCGAGCGGCAAGCCGCTGCCGACGTTGGTCAACGTCACCGGCGCGCCCACGGTGCCCGTCGCCGCCACCGCCCTTGAGGGCCAGAGCAGTTCTCCGGCGATCTGGGCGCTCAGGGCCGCGGCGACCGCGCCGCCCAGCAGTTTGATCGCGCTCCGGCGGCTCGGTCCGCCGGTGCCTGGCTTCGTCGGCTGGTCCATCTGTACTCCTGGGAGGTGCCGTGCCGTGCGGTGCAGCGGGCGGGGGGACAGAGAGCGCTGATGCGGGTCATGTGCCCCTGTCAGGAGGCCGGGCTGCCTGCTGCGGGCGCTCTCCGCGGGCCGGCAGGTTGAAAGCAGAACCAACGTAGTCAACCGAAAACGCTCACAATCGAACGTGCGGCCTCAGAGAACTGCGTTGGCGGGCGCGCGTCAAGTGTTTACGCAAACTTCCCCGATACTCTGCCGCAACACTTGACTGCCAAGTCGCCTCGGCGTTACCAATGGCCCACCCGCAGACAGTGTTCGGTCACGCCCTGTTCTGATCGATCTTGTTTGAAGGTGAAGTGGACCGTCGGCTCGGACGGCACCATCCGCAGCGCCGGCCCGGGACTGTGCCTCGACGTCACGAACGGCGCCACCGCGAACGGCACGCCCGCGGAGCTGTGGACCTGCAACGGAGCCGGCGACCAGCAACGGGCCACCGGCCAGGCCCGCTTGGCTCGGCCCGGCGGCTGGGCACCGTACGTCCGGAGCCGCCCGTCCGGAGGGCCGGGCGGCGCGTCCTTCCGAACCATCAGCGACCGAATTCCCCGTTATCCGCACCCGGTCCGCCCGGACCGCCGACCCTTCTCAGGAACTCTCATGCTCCCCTTGCGACACACCCGAACCAGCGGAACGCGCAGAGGCCGCGCCGCGACCTTCACCGCCGTCCTCGTCACCTGGCTGGCCGCGGTGCTGGCCATCGCACTGCCCCCGACGGCCGCCCACGCGGCGACCGCGCAGTTCAACCCCGGCCAGACGTGGCAGGACAGCGCCGGTGGGGTGCTCCAGCTGCACGGACTGGGAATCGTCGAGTCGGGCTCGACCTGGTACGGCTTCGGCGAGGACAAGACCGGGGAGAACTCCGGCAACGCGTCCTTCCAGGACATCCCCTGCTACCGCAGCACGGACCTGGCGCACTGGACGAAGCAGGGCCAGGCGCTGAGCCTGCAGGCCGACGGCGACCTGGGCCCGAACCGGGTCGTCGAGCGCCCCAAGGTGATCTACAACGCCTCCACGAGCACGTACGTGATGTATCTGCACATCGACTCGCCCTCCTACGGCGACGCGAAGGTGGGCGTGGCCACCAGCAGCACGCCCTGCGGGCCGTACACGTACCGCGGCAGCTTCCGGCCGCTCGGCTTCGAGAGCCGCGACCTGAACCTCTTCCAGGACAGCGACGGCACCGCGTACCTGCTCAGCGAGGACCGTTCCAACGGCCTGCGGATCGACCGGCTGTCGGCCGACTACCTCTCGGTGGAGTCCGCGGTCGCCGTGCTGCCCGACTACGAAGCCCCCGCGATGGCCAAGGTCGGCGGCCGGTACTTCCTGCTCGGCTCGCACCTGAGCGGCTGGAGCACCAACGACAACGACTACGCCACCGCCACCTCGCTCGCCGGCCCGTGGTCCGACTGGCGCCCCTTCGCCGCTGCCGGCACCAGCACCTACGACAGCCAGACCGCGAACATCATCCCCGTCCAGGGCACGTCCGGCACGACATACATCTACGCCGGCGACCGCTGGAACACCTCCGACCTGGGTTCCTCCGCCCTGGTCTGGCTGCCCATGACGATCAGCGGTTCCACCCTGTCGGTCGGCTGGCAGAACTCCTGGACGCTGGACGCCGCGGCCGGCACCTGGTCGAACGGCACCTCCAACCCCGCCGACGGCACCCGGACCCTGGCCAACGCCAACAGCTCGCTGCTCATGGACGTCAGCGGCGGCTCCACCGCGGACGGCGCCGGCGTGATCCAGTGGGGCGCCGACGGCGGCGCCAACCAGAAGTGGACGATGTCCAGGGTGGACGGCAACGTCTACACCCTGACGAGCGCGGCCAGCGGCAAGTGCCTTGAGGTGCCGGGAAGTTCGACCGACCAGGGCACCCAACTCGACCAGCGGACGTGCGACGGCGGCGCCAACCAGCGCTGGGCGGTGGAAGCCGCGGGGACGTACACCTCGCCCACCGACACCTGGTACGTGCTGGTGAACCTGGCAAGCGGCTGGGTCGCCGATGTCGCGAACCAGTCCACCACGGCAGGCGACCCCGTCGTCCAGTGGGCGGGCAACGGCGGCTACAACCAGATCTGGGCGCTGGGCTGACCCCCTGACGCGGACGCAACGGCCGCTGCGCCGGTGCGCCACGCCGGTGCCCTGCCCTGCCCCGCCCCGCCGGGAAGGGCAGGGCAGGGCGACGGCATGCACCCGCCGCGGTGGCCCGCCGCGCTGCTCGGGTGCCGTGCCTCCGGTCTCCCACCGCCGACGGCGCGACACGCCCGAGGTAGGGGGCCTGGCACACCCCTGATGGCCGTGCCCCGGCAGATCTCGCCCTGCCTGGCAGGGGTGTGTGGGTGCAGTCTCGTAGGTGTGGAGCGATATCCGTACGGGACCGTGGCCGACCGTGCCGCCCCGGCCGACCCCGACGCGCCGGCCGACCCCGACGCCACGGAATTCCCCGCCGGGCACCGATCGTTCGTACCACCGAGATCCTTCAGGAGAATCGAGAAGACGATGAAGCACATCAAGCTGCGTGACCTGGACGTCTCCCGGATCGGCCTGGGTGCGATGGGTATGTCCCACGGCTACGTCGGCGCGGGGACCGATGACGCGGGGTCGATCCGTACCATCCACCGGGCGCTGGAACTGGGCCTCACGTTCATCGACACCGCCGAGGTCTACGGCCCCTACGTCAACGAGGAACTCGTCGGGCGTGCGCTGAAGGGCCACCGGGACGAGGTGGTGCTGGCGACGAAGTTCGGGCTGATCTCGCACACCGGCCGGCAGGACGGCGCGGACAGCAGCCCGGCCAGCATCCGGACCGCGGTCGAGGGCTCCCTGAAGCGGCTGGACACCGATTACATCGATCTGTACTACCAGCACCGGGTCGACCCGGGCACCCCGATCGAGGAGACGGTCGGGACGCTTTCCGAGCTGGTCACCGAGGGCAAGATCCGGTACGTCGGCCTGTCCGAGGCCGGCCCCGACACCATCCGCCGCGCCCACGCCGTCCACCCGGTCACCGCGGTGCAGTCCGAGTACTCGCTGTTCACCCGCGATCCCGAGGCCCGCGTGCTGCCGGTGCTGCGCGAGCTGAACATCGGGTTCGTGCCGTTCTCACCGCTCGGCCGCGGCTTCCTGACCGGCGCGATCCGTTCCATCGACCAGATCGACCCCGCGGACTTCCGCGCCGACAACCCCCGGTTCACCGAGGAGAACTTCCAGCACAACCTCCGCCTGGCCGACGAAGTCGCCGCCGTCGCCGGGCAGATCGGGGCCACCCCGGCCCAGGTCGCGCTCGCCTGGCTGCTGGCCCAGGGCGACGACATCGCCCCCATCCCCGGCACCCGTCGGGTGGCCCGGGTGGAGGAGAACATCGGCGCCGACGAGGTCCGCCTCGACGCGGAGCAGCTCGCGAAGCTCAGCAGCCTCCCGCCGGCCGCCGGGGACACCCACAACGAGGCCCAGATGCGCATGCTGGAGCGCTGACCGCGCTGATCCATCCCCTCGACGATCCCTCGACGGGTCCGGCGGCATACGGCGCCGGGCCCGTCGGCGCGAGCAGCGGATCCTCCCGGCCCCGCGCGATCGGCAGGACGAGCGCCATCGACCCGCGACGCCGCCCTCCGTTTGCCGGTCGTAAGCCCCCCGGTTGTCTCCGTGGTGTCCAAAAAGTGGATACGTCAGATCCATTGCGTGCTCGATGGCCTCACGCAAGACTCTGTCCGGCTTGACAACGATGTCACATCGGAGATGTATATGAACCATGTGAGACCTGAAGTTTCGGGTGGCGGCAGGCGCGCCCGACTTTCCGGGCCGGCGCCTCTGACCTGGACGATCATGATCGTTACCGCGCTCGTGGCCTTGTTCCTCCCGCCGTTCGCCGCCACCGGCCGGGCGGAGGGCAGGTCGTCGAACGTGGGTCTGGTCGACCCGTTCATCGGGACGACCGGCGCGAGCAGCACCGAGTACGGCGGCATGATTCCCAGCACGGCTCCACCGTTCGGTATGACCAGGTGGTCGCCCATGACCCGGGACAACTACGTCAGCCGAACTCCGTACCACCTGAACGATCCGAAGATCACCGGCTTCATCGGCACGCACCAGCCGGCGATCTGGATGGGCGATTCCGGCTACGTGGTGGGCATGCCGGGGGTCGGCGCCGTGAAGACGGCCGCGGCCGATCGCGGGCTGGCGTTCACCCATGCCGACGAGACCGCCTCACCCTCGCTCTACACGGTGAACATGCAGGCCGGAGCGGGGCAGACGCTCCGGACGGAGATGACGGCGACCTCACGGGTCGGGTTCCTGCGGACGACCTACCCGCACGGCGCGGAGTCGAACTTCGTTCTGCAGGCCACGCGTTCGGGCATCACGGGCCAGGTGCACGTCGATCCCCGCGCACGGGAGATCACCGGCTACAACCCCGACCGGCAGGACAGCGACCTCGGCCCGTTCAAGGCGCCGAACTTCAAGGGGTACTTCGTCGCGCGGTTCGACACCCCCTTCGCCGGCTACGGCACCGCCACGGGCGCGACCCAGTACGAGGGACAGGCCGACCGCACCGACGGCAACGTGTCCGCGTACGTGCGCTTCCCGGCCGGCACCCAGAAGGTCCAGGTCCGGATCGCGACCTCGTTCATCTCGGTCGCCCAGGCACGTGCCAACCTCGCCGCCGAAGTGCCCGACCACCAGACGTTCGAGCAGACCGTGGCCAAGGTCCGGGCGCAGTGGAGCGACAAGCTCGACCGGGTCGATCTGACAGGTGCCACGCCTGACCAGCAGGCCGTCTTCTACACGGCGATGTACCACGCCCTGCAGTACCCGTCGGAGATGTCCGAGCACGGCCGCTTCTACAGCGCCTACGACGACAAGGTCCACAACGGCGTCAGCTACACCGGGTACTCGACCTGGGACACGTATCGGGCCGAGAACGCGTTCCTGACGCTCTTCGCCCCGGAGCGGATCAACGGCATGGTCACCTCGATGTTGCAGGACTACCAGCAAGGCGGCTGGTTGCCGATGTGGAAGAACCTCACGGAGACCAACATCATGGTCGGCACGAACGCCGACTCGATCATCGCCGAGGACATGGCGAAGGGCTTCACCGGATTCGACACCAAGCTCGCCTACCAGGCGGTGTACAAGGACGCGATGACGCCGCCGGACCGGGACACCGAACTGGACTTCCACGACCGCGAGCAGGGCACGCCCGTGGAGGCGAGAGCGGGACTGACCACCTACAAGCAGAACGGCTGGGTCGCGGCCGACCACACCTCCGAGGCCGGATCGCGCTCGCTGGACTACGCCTACGAGGACTGGGCGGTCGCGCAGATCGCCAAGAAGGTGGGCAAGAGCGCCGATGCCAAGTTCTTCCTGGCGCGCAGCGACAACTACAAGAAGCTGTTCAACACCGCCACCGGCTTCATGCAGTCCCGCAACCTCGACGGCTCCTGGGCCGACGGCGGGTTCACCGAGGGCGACCAGTGGGTGTACACGCTCGACGTCCTGCACGACATCCCCGGACTGATCGCGCTCAAGGGCGGCGACGAGAAGTTCGCGTCCTGGCTGGACAGTTACTTCGCAGGCGGCCACAACAACCACACCAACGAGCCCAGCCACCAGGCCGCCTACCTCTATGACTACGCCGGGCAGCCGTGGAAGACGCAGGAGCAGGTGCGCCGCATCGCAGGCGCGAACTACGCCGACACTCCTGACGGCCTCAGCGGCAACGAGGACTGCGGGCAGATGTCCGCCTGGTACGTGCTGTCCTCGCTCGGCATCTATCCGGTCAACCCCGCGTCGGCCCAGTACGCGGTCGGCAGCCCGTTCTTCGACAAGGCGGTACTCCGCCTTCCCGCCTCGCACCGTCCGCTGGTGATCAGCGCACCCGGAGCAGCGGCGAAGCCGTACGTGCAGGCACTGTCCCTCAACGGTCGGAGCGTCACCGAGCCCTCCTTGAGCCAGACCGACCTCGTGCGCGGAGGACAGCTGAAGTTCACCATGAACTCCGCGCCGCAAGGCTGGGCCGCCACCAGCACACCGCCTCCGCCGAACCCCGATCTGGCCTACGACAAGCCGGTCACGATGCTCAACGGCACTCCGGCCGCCGACTGGGGCAAGCCGGTGGAGAACGCGGTCGACGGCGACCCCGCGACCATGGCGCAGTCCCACGACAGCACGCCCTGGAGCCTGCAGGTCGATCTGGGCGCCGCCACGAAGGTCGGACGAATGGTGGTCGACCCCGACTGGGAGAACTACCCGAAGACGTACGACCTCAAGGTCTCCACGGACGGCCGGAACTGGACGACGGTGGCCGCCGAGGCGGACTCCGGCGGCAGCACCGACTGCGCCGCCCACGGGGTGACGACCTGCGGGCAGACCCGTTCCTACGCGTTCCCCACGGTCTCCGCCCGCTACGTGCTGCTCGACGTCAGCAGTTGGGTCTCCGCCAAGACCGGGAGCCCCGCCGACGGATACGGCTGGGCACTCGACGAGTTGGGGGTCTACGACAAGTAGCGGTTGGCGCGCTCGCGGTCCCGCGCCCCTGCGCGGGACCGCACCCATGTCACGGCCCCACGGCCCCACGGCCCGGGGCGTCGGACACGGCTCGGAAGGCCGGCGGCGCGGAGCCGCGGCACCCTCGCCGCGGTCTTGACGCCGTAAATTCATCGGGCCTATCGTAGATGTCTAGACCACTTGAGCCCACTCTGAACGGGCGCGACCTGCGTTTCCGCACCTTGCGAACCTCCACGTCGAACGCGCCTGGAACGCGCGGCGACGAACTCCTCGCTCACCGAGCTCCCTTGACGGAGCTCCATCGCCCGACGGTCCCACCAAGACCAGCCCGCCGCCCGACTCTGCCGGCGGGCGCGGGCATGCGATGGCACAGCGCACCCAGGAGCAAGCCGGACAGCATTCCAAGGAGGATGATTCGTGCAGCACCCTCATGGTTCAATTCGTGCCAGACGCATAGTGGTCGCGGCCGGGGCCGCCCTCGCGCTCGCGGCCGGTGTCGCGCTACCGGGAGTCCACTGGACGGCGCAGGCCGCCGCCCCGAGCACACCACAGATCTTCCCCACCCCCCGCTCCGTCACCCCGCAGGCCGGCCACGTCACCATCACCCCCGCGGTGACGCTGATCGCAGGGGCCGCCGCGGATCCCTCCGCCCTCAGCGTGACCGAAGCGGCCCTTCGCGCCGCGGGCGCCCACACCTTCGCCCGTGCCGATCACCCCTCGCAACACGGGGACCTCACGGTGTACGTCGGCGGGCCGGCCGAGACACCCGGGACCGCGAAGGCCCTGACCGCGCTCGGACTGCCGGGAGTGGGCAGCTTGCCGGCAGAAGGCTATGAACTGGGCGTCGGACACCGGTCGATCGTGCTGGCCGGAGCCGATCCGACGGGGACCTTCTACGCCGCGCAGTCACTCCGTCAGCTCGTGCAGTCCGGCGGTCACGCTCCCCACCGCACGCTGGACGGGATCACCGTACGGGACTGGCCGTCCACCGCGTTGCGGGGTGTCATCGAGGGCTTCTACGGCACGCCGTGGTCGGACCCGGCCCGCCTGGACCAGCTCGACTACCTCGCCGCGCACAAGATGAACATCTACGTGTACTCGCCCAAGGACGACCCCTACCTGCGCGCGCAGTGGCGCGACCCGTATCCGGCCGACCAACTCGCGGTGATCAAGAGCCTGTCCGACCGGGCCACCGCCGACCACGTGGCGTTCACCTACGCGCTGTCACCCGGCCTGTCCGTCTGCTACAGCTCCGACGCGGACGAGAAGGCGCTGGTGGCCAAGTTCCAGACGCTGTGGGACGTGGGTGTGCGCTCCTTCGCCGTCCCGCTGGACGACATCAGCTACACCAACTGGAACTGCGCGGCCGACGAGACGAAGTTCGGCACCGGCGGTGGCGCGGCCGGTGCCGCGCAGTCGTATCTGCTCAACCAGGTGCAGAAGGACTTCATCGCAACCCACCCCGGCGCCGCGGCGCTGCAGATGGTGCCGACGGAGTACTACGACACGACGCCGAGCCCCTACAAGACCGCTATCGCACAGCAGTTGGACCCCGACGTGCTGGTGGAGTGGACCGGCGAAGGTGTGGTCGCGCCCACCATCACCACCGCCCAGGCCAAGGAAGCCCAGCAGGTGTTCGGCCACAAGATCCTGGTCTGGGACAACTATCCGGTCAACGACTACGTCACCAACCGCCTGCTCCTCGCCCCGTACACCGGGCGTGAGCCGGGCGTGGCCGGCGCGGTGGCGGGTCTCACCTCGAACCCGATGATCCAGCCGTACGCGTCGAGGATCGCGCTGTTCACGATGGCGGACTACCTGTGGAACGCGGAGGCTTACAACCCGCAGACCTCCTGGAACGCGTCCCTCGGCGAGCTCGCCGGGGGAGACCCGAAGACCACCGCCGCCCTGCGGGCCTTCGCCGACCTGAACTACACCTCGGCGCTGACCGGCGGCCAGGCACCCGAACTGAGCGCCGCGATCAAGCAGTTCTGGACCGCCTGGCCGACCGACCCGGCCAAGGCCGCACGCACCCTGCGTCCCGAACTCGCCGCCGTCGCCGCGGCACCCGCGTTCCTGCGGGCACATCTGCCGCAGAACGAGCAGGGCTTCCTCACCGACGCCGCGTCGTGGCTCGACTCCACGGCCGACTGGGGAACGGCCACGCTCACCGCCCTGGACATGCTGCAACGGCAGCAGGCGGGCGACGCGGCTCAGGCTTGGGCCGACCGGCAGGCGCTGCCCGCCCTGGTCACGGCGGCTTCCGGACACGGCGTGCTGGTCGGCGACACGGTGGTGGACACCTTCGTCAAGGACGCCGAGAACCAGTACGACGCCGCACTCGGTGTCGTGCACACGCATTCCACGGCGACCACCTCGCTGGGTACCTACGACGGCAACAACCCGGCGAACTACACCGACGGCGACCCCGACACCTTCTTCTGGTCGGACGCGAGCCCGGCGGTCGGCGACTACGTCGGCGTCGACCTCGGCTCGGCGCGTCCGATCAGCACCGTCGACGTCCTCATGGGCAAACCGACGAGCGCTCAGGACTACATCCACCAGGGGACGTTGGAGTACTCCTCCGACGGCACGACATGGCAGTCGCTGGGGAACTTCAGCGACACCGCCGAGGTGAAGGCCGCGGCCCCGGCCGGTGCCGTCGCCCGCTACGTGCGACTGCGCAACACCGCGGCGCAGGACAACTGGGTGGTGGTACGGGAGTTCACGGTCGGTTCGCCGCTGACCGCGGTCACCGTCTCCGGAGCCCCCGCCGCCGCGACGGGCTCGTCGCTGGCAGCCGCGGTGGACGGCGACCTGACCACCGCGTACCAGGCCGGTGGCACGCCGGCGTCCGGCGACGCACTCGTGGTGAAGCTGCCGTCGGCGAAGGCACTGGACTCGGTGCTGGTCCTCCAGCCCGGCGCCGGCCGGGCCCGGGCCCAGGTGCAGGTCCAGGACGGCGGCGCGTGGCGGACCATCGGGGCGCTGACAGGGCCGTACACCCGCCTGTCCGCGCACGGCGTCACGACCGACACCGTCCGCCTGCTGTGGACGGCCGGCAGCCCGGCCCCGGCGATCTCCGAGGTCGTGGCGCACACCACCGACTGATCCACCGGCCCGCGGGCGTAAAGGGAGAGCGACGGGCACGGCCACCGACATGGTGGCCGTGCCCGTCATTCGCGGTGAGGGGTATTAACCTCCCAGTTCGGTCAGCAGGTTCGGGTCGAACGGGCCGTCGTAGGTCCCGATGCGGAAGCCGGCGATCGTGCCGGTGAATCCGCGGCTCTGTGCCGCCGGGTGGACGTCGTTGCCGATCCCGACCATGTCGTTCAGGACCTGGGTCGAGGGTGCGGCGTCGCCGGTCACCGCCGGCAGTTCGACGCCGTCGAGGTATACGTGCAGCGTCGCGACGGGGCCGAACCCGTCCCAGCCGATCTGGAGGTCGTGCTGCTGCCCGGTCGCCGGCAGCGGCGTGGTCAGGGTGTGGTTGCCCTCGCCGGAGGGAGCGAAGCCGTAGGTCAACTGCCCGCCGCCGTAGCGGACCCACAGGTTGCCGCCCACGGCGAACAGGGTGGCCAGCGAGGGCTGGTCGGTTCCGGCGGCCGGGGTGAACTTCACATCGGCGACGAAGTTCTGTGTCAGTCGGGCGTCGCCCCAGGAGGTGCTCGGTGCGAAGCCCACGGCGTTGTCGCCGCCCTTGAGCACGACGCCCTGACCGGGCTGGACCGTCTCCGTGCCGGCCCGGCGATCGATGCTGCCGAGGGCGATCTCGTCGGCGCCGGGAGCGTAGGCGTTGTTCGTGAACGAGCCGCCGAAGCCGACCTTGGCGGCGAGGCTCATCGTGCGCGGCCCGATGACCACCGAGACGGTCCTCGGCGAGGACGTCCCGGTCCGGTCGGCCTGTACCGCCGAGATGGTGTGCACGCCGTTGCCGAGCGCGGTCGCCGGAGCGCACGCCCACCTGCCGTTCTTCGCCACGGTGGCGGCACACACCTGGCCCGCCGCGTCCGGGTCGGTCACCGTGACGGTGGCTCCGGCCAGTCCCGTACCGTCGATGCCGGTCGGCGACTTCGGCAGGGCGGCGAACGGTGCGGGGTCGGTGATGACCGGTGCCGGCGGACGACCGATCGAGATGTCCGTCGGGTCCGCTCCGGCGGGCACGTTCGCGATGATGAAACCGGTGGAGAGCACGGTCAGATCGGTCCCCGAGACCCGAACGCCGCCGATGTAGACCGCCTTGGACGGCGAGAACCCGGAGCCGGCGATGAGCACCTGCTCAGGGGTGTCGGCCGTCGCGGGGGAGGTGCCGGAGTAGGTGATGTGGGCCGGTAGTTCGGCGTCCACGGTCTGGTAGGCGCCCTGCGGCCCGGCCCCGTCGAGCACCGCCCGCGCGGTCCGACCGCTGATGGCACCCCGCAGATCAGCGGGGCCGGGCCGGCTGGGAAGCGCCGTGTTCGCGCCGATGCACACCGCGTCCGGGCTGTCGTCCGGATCCGCCAGCCAGTTGCCCACGACCACGTTGCGGCATGCGCTGTCCGTGGGCCAGTGACTCGACATGGAGTAGTGCGAGTTCCACTCGACGTTGCCGGTGAACGTGATCCACTGCGAGCCGACGTCGGGCGCGGTGAAGTACGAGCTGTGGCCGGTGTTGGTGTCGCCGACGTTGCCGCTGATCGTCAGGCCCTGCGCGTACGACGCCGGCTGGTCGATCGAGCCGTCCGCGGTGTACACCGTCGGGCCCTGCTGGCCTTCGGTGTAGATGTCGCCGCCGTCGCCGAACATCTGCATGTTCTGGTGGAACCAGTTGGCGGTGATCGCGTTGTAGGCGTTGATGTTGGTGGTGTGGTTCCAGTACTGGTCGAGGGTTTCGGGCGGGTTGGCGCCCGGCAGGGACTCCGCGTCCGGGTGGCCCTGCCACGCACCGGAGGTGATGCCGTCGTAGGGCATGTTGAAGATGTCGTTGTGGGAGATGGTGGTGTGCCGGGTGAACATCATCGTCACGCCCGCCGCCCCGATGTAGTCCAGGCCCGCGTCGTGGATGACGTTGTTGTCGACCACGTTCCCGGTCATGATCTCGTTGACGCCATGGGCACCGATGTCGTCGTGTGCCGACGCGCTCGGGCTGTCGGAGCAGTCCGCGATCACCGTGGCGGCCGGGTCATCACTCGAGCCGGGGGTCGGGTCTCCGGAACAGCCGAGCCAGATGGCGCTCGACGCGATCTGGCTGAACTCGCTGCCCCGCACGAGATTGTCGTCGCTGCCGTACCGGACTCCCAGCCCGATACCCCCCAGGTCGCTGAACCGGTCGCCCTCGAAGGTCACGTGCCTGGCCGCGGTCAGCTGCACATTCGCGAGCGGCTGAGCGAACGCGGCCCACGGGCAACTGCCCTCGGCCGGTGCGCCGAAGTGGCATTCGCCCTGGCTCGACGGCAGCACGTTGCCGTTGTCGTCCCTGACGATCGGCTGGGTGACCATGAGGTTGTCCTGCACCTGGGCGAACCCGGTCGGGGTCGACGGCTGGTTCCAGGTCGCCGTGCTGAACGTGATCCCGCTGAAGGTGAGGTCGTGCACGGGGTGTGCGAGCGTCCCGGCGACGTTCACGAGCGACTCGAGCCGCGGGATCTCCACGTCGAGGTCGGACATGCGCCGGCCGGCCGCGGGCTCGAAGTACAACCGGTCCGCGGAATTGTCCAGGTACCACTGTCCGGGGCTCAGCAGCGAGTAGGCGTTCTCGATCATCGTGGGCGGAGTACCAGCGGCGAGGCTGTACGGGGTGATGTTCGAGGAGTTGCCGCCCCACACGGTGGTCTGCTTGTTCGTGACGTTGTTCCAGCACGGCTGTGCCATGCCCACCGTGGTCGTGCCCGACGTCGCGCCCGCGGTGACCGATGCCACCGGGCACTCCACGGTCGCCCAGTCCATCGGCGGCGCCGGCGTGTAGACGAACTGCATTTCCCGCAGCTGCGTTTCGTCGAGTCGCGCCGCCAGCTTCGAGAACCACGTGGCGGTGGATCCGGTCGTGGTGAACGCCGCCTTGTCCCACGACGTCAGGCTCAGGCCGAGCTGCGCCGGGGTCTTCTGGGCGACCGGCGCTTCCACCCCGTCGACGTACAGCTGCCGGGTACGGGTTCCGGCCGGCACCGGGGCCGACCACACGTCGGAACCCTCGACGTGCGTCCATCGCGTCACCCGGCTACCGCCGGAGATCACTGGATGGGCACCGGGGGCTGCCCGCCAGGTGACCGGCTGACCGGGCTTTCCCGAATCGGCCGGGCCGAACTCGAGGCCGTGCGCCAAGCGGTAGGTGCCGTCGGCCAGGACAACGGTGATGTCCGCCGGGTGCGGCTTGGCCAGTTCCTTGCGGACGGCCGCTTTCGCTCCGGTCAACGAGCAGGGCGCGGACGCCTTCTCGCATTTCGTACCCGCCCCCGACGGCGCGGCATGCAGCGTGAGGGACTTCGTCGGCGACGCCGCCACCGCGGCCGGGACCAGCCCGCCGCCGAGCAGGAGGGCGGTGGCCACGCCCAGGACGCCCGCGATCCTGCTGCTCCGGGCATGGGTGCGTAACGTGCGAGGCAACATGTGCGGCTCCTTGGATAGAGGCGCGTGCGATGGCCGAGACCGAAGAAGTCGGCCCGTGTCTCGGTCGAGACGGTGATCGGCTTGGATGCGGTCTTGCGGTAACTCGACTGATACATCGGAGGTATCGGCTAGTCGAGGACGCTAGTGCGACGCCTCTGAGGGGTCAAGAGGGTCGGCGGCAACCAGCTGGAGTCTCGAAGGCGACCGCTGAGCAAGTCGCACTATGTCGGCCACGACCAGGTGAGTTCGGTCCCTGGGCCGCAGATCGAGTGCTCCGCCCCCGGGTGTTGACGGGTGGAACACATCCGAGCCGCATCCGCACACGCGGTAGCCCTCGCAACAGAGATCGGACGGGCCGCACCGGCGGCAGCGCCCGCAGACCGGGCGCCGTCAGCAGCTATCTCATAGCGCGCCGGGCCCGGCCGCGCGCGGCCGGGCCCGGCATCGGGGCGATGAAGGCGCCGTCAGTACGTGTAGAACCCCGCGCCCGTCTTGCGGCCGAGGCGGCCCGCGTCGACCATGCGCTGGAGGATCGGCGGGGCCGCGTAGAGGGGCTCCTTGTATTCCGCGTACATCGAGTCGGCGATGGCGGCGACCGTGTCGAGGCCGATCAGGTCGGACAGCTTGAGCGGGCCCATCGGGTGGGCGCAGCCCATCTCCATGCCGTTGTCGATGTCCTCGCGGGTGGCGATGCCGGACTCGTACATGCGGATCGCGGAGAGCAGGTACGGCACCAGGAGGGCGTTGACGACGAAGCCGGAGCGGTCCTGCGCGCGGATGGGGTGCTTGCCGAGGACGTCGCCGACCAGGGCCTCGGCCCGCTTGAGGGTCTCGCTGCCGGTGGTGAGCGCCGGGATCACCTCGACCAGGCGCTGCACGGGGGCCGGGTTGAAGAAGTGGATGCCCACCACCTGGTCGGGGCGGGAGGTCGCCACCGCGAGCCGGACCAGCGGGATGGAGGAGGTGTTGGAGGCGAGGATGGCGTCGGGGCGGGTGACGACCTGGTCGAGGGTCTTGAAGATGTCCAGCTTGACCTGCTCGTTCTCCACCACCGCCTCGATCACGAGGTCGCGGTCGGCGAACTCGGCGAGGTCCGTGGTGTAGCTGAGCCGGTCCAGCGCCGTGTCCCGCTCCTGCTCGGTGAGCTTGCCGCGCTCGGCGGCCTTGCCGAGGGAGTTCGTCAGGCGGGCTCGGCCCAACTCCAGTGCCTCGCCGGTGGTCTCGGCGACCCGGACGTCGAGCCCGGCCTTCGCGCACACCTCGGCGATGCCCGAACCCATCTGGCCCGCGCCCACCACTCCGACGCGCTGGATGTCACTCACTCGTCAGCCTCCCGACCGTCGGCCGTGTCCGGCCTGCCGCTGCCTGCACCTGGCTCGCACCTGATCGTGTACCGGACAGACGTTACCGCCCACCGGGGCCGCCGGGCCCGGCGCCCCGCCACTCCAGTGGACTGGACCATTCGGCGGTTGCCGCCATTGCCCCGGACCACCATCATCGGCGGATCTGGACGGTAGATCAGGAGGACGGTATGGACCCACTCTCCCGCAGAACCTTCACCGTGGCCGCCGCCGGCACGCTGGCCTCGGCCGCGGCGATCGGCGCCGCGCAGGCGGCCGCGCCCACCCGGACCGCTGCCACGTCGACGGCGAGCAGCTCCGGTTCGACCTCCGCCGGAAGCCCGGCGGGCGCCGCGCACCGGCCGCCCACCGCCCGCCGCGAGCTGCGCGGCATGTGGATCGCCACCGTCGCCAACACCGACTGGCCGTCCGCGCCGGGGCTGTCCCCGCGGGAGCAGCGCGCCGAACTGATCGACCTGCTCGACACCGCGGTCGAACGCCGGCTGAACGCCGTGATGTTCCAGGTCCGTCCGACCGCCGACGCGTTCTGGCCCTCGTCGTACGAGCCGTGGTCGCAGTACCTCACCGGCACCCAGGGCCGCGACCCGGGCTGGGACCCGCTGGGCACCGCCGTGCACGAGGCGCACCGCCGCGGCCTGGAGCTGCACGCCTGGTTCAACCCGTACCGGGTCGCGCTGACCGACGACCTCGGCTCGCTCGCCCCGACCCACCCGGCCCGGCTGCACCCGGAGTGGGTGGGGCCCTACGGCGGCAAGCGCT
>NZ_JACEGK010000012.1:0-34904 GCF_056859195.1 Streptomyces sp. NH27 | reverse complement strand
GGGGGAGGGCGGGGCCGGAAGTGGTCTCGTCTGACATTCGCCCTCCAGGATGCCGCGAAGTGCCCGGCCGCCGACGGCGATACGGGCCCGAGGTGTTCCGGGTGCCGTTCGGAGATCGTAGGGGCAGCGCACGCGGGGGGACCCCGGTTGACGGGTAGCGCCGGGTGCGCGACCGGCGCACGCGACGTGCTGTGCGCCCCCGGGGGCCGTGGCCGCCGGAATGATACCGTCCCCGGTCCCGTTGCGGGTCAAGTCGGGTCAGGCCGCCGGAGGATGTGATGAAGCGGGCTGCATAACGTGTGCGCGTGCGTACGCTGTGCGTACCACGGCAAGGGCGAGCGGGGACACCACGCTTTCGAGGGAACAACATGTCTTTCACCGGAGACCAACCGCCTTGGCGGACGGGACTGCTGCTGGAGCGCGAGCGCGAAATGGCCGCGCTGGAAGCCGTGTTGGCCGATTTAAGTGGGCCATCCCAGGATCAGGACGCGACCGGCACCGGCGGACTGCTCGTCTTCGCCGGGCCCGCCGGACTCGGCAAGACCACCCTGCTCAACGAGGTGCGCAGAAGGACCATGGCCCGCGGCTACACGGTGCTGTCCGCGCGTGGCGGTGAGCAGGAGCAGGGCGTCGCCTTCCAGGTGGTCCGGCACCTGTTGCAGCCGCTGCTCGCCACCGGCACCGAGGAGGAGCACCGCGAGGCACTGGGCAACTGGTACGACATCGTCGCACCCGCCGTGGGCCTGGTGGCGGCCCCGAACGGTTCCCCCGACCCGCAGGGAGTTCGGGACGGCCTGGACTGGATCCTCACCCGGTTCGCGGTGCAGCGCGCCCCGTTGGTGATGATGCTGGACGACGCCCACTGGGCCGACGCCGAGTCCCTCGCCTGGCTCACCGGCTTCGCGCCGCGGGTCGGTGAACTGCCGATCCTGCTCGTCGTCGCCTACCGCCCCGACGAACTGCCGTGCGACGCCGTGATGTTCGGCAGGCTGGCGGTGCGGCACGGATCGCGCCCCCTGGATCTCGCACCGCTCACGCCGGGCGCCGTCAGCCGTATCGTCCGGTCCACCCTGGGCGAGGACGCCGAAGAGGCGTTCTGCCGGGAGACCTGGGCGGTCACCGGAGGCAATCCCTTCGAAGCCGTCGAACTCGCCGCCAGGGTCGCCGACCGCGGGCTCAAGCCCCAGGTCGTCCACCTGCCCGAACTGCGCGAACTGGCCTCCGCGGTGAAGGGCGGCGGTCTGGTCGAGCGGCTGGAGCGGCTGGGCACCTCCGCGGTCCGCTTCGCCTGGAGCGTCGCGGTGCTGGGCGCCGGGGCCTCCCGCAGCAGAGCGGCGAGCCTCGGCGGGCTGGGCGAGGCCGAGTCCGCCGACGTGGTCACCCGGCTGCGCGAGGCCCGCATCCTCGCGGAGCAGTCCCGCGACGGGCACGAAGGCGGGCACGCAGGCGGGTACGAAGAGGCCGACGGCCGGCTGGAGTTCTTCCATCCGCTGGTCTCCACCGCCGTCTACCGGGCGATTCCGGTGGCCTTCCGGGTCGCCATGCACGGCCAGGCCGCCGCGGTGGTCTCCCAGGCGGGTCTGGGCCCCGCCGCGGCCGCCCGCCACCTGCTGGAGACCCACCCGGAGAGCGACCCGTGGGTGGTGCAGCAACTGTGCGCGGCCGCCCGCGAGTACCAGCGGGCCGGCGCTCCCGACGCCGCCCGGCGCTGCCTGGCCCGGGCGCTGCGCGAACCGCCGGCCATGGAGGACCGCGCCCAGGTGCTGTTCGAACTGGGCTGCTCCGCCTCGCTGACGGAGCCCGCGATCACCGTCAACCACCTGCGCGCCGCGCTGGACGAACCCGTCCTCACCCCCGAGTTGCGCGAGGCGATCATCTACCGGCTGGCGCAGGCGCTCGGCCACTCCGACCAGATGGCGGAGGCGGCCAGGACGGTAGCGGAGGCGGCCCGCTCGGCCACCGACTACAAGACCCGGCTGCACCTGCAGGCCGAGCAGTTCATGTGGAACGCCTTCCGGGCCGACGAGCAGGACTCGACCGCCCGCTCGCGCAAACTCGCCCGGCTCGCCGACCACGTGACCGGGCGGGGCACCGCCGAGCGCTATCTGCTGGGGCTGCGGGCCTGGGACGCGATGGTACGGGGCGAGTCGGCCGACACGGCGCTGCACTTCGCCGAGCAGGCCCTCGGCGACGGCCTGTCGTGGACCGACGACCTGTGGGGCTTCGAGTTGCCGGTCCTGGTGGCCCTCACCTTCATGTACTGCGACCAGCCGGGGCGGGCCGAGCAGCTCTTCCACCAGGGCATCGCGGAATGCCAGGACAAGGGCTGGCGCGGCGCGCATCTGTCCTTCGGCTACACGCTGCTGGGCTACATCCGCTTCCGCCGCGGGCGCCTGAGCTCCGCCGAGACCATGGTCCGCGACGGCCTGCGCATCGCCGACCGGGTCGGGTACCAGGTGCCCGCGCAGTATTTCGCGCTCGGCATCCTCATCGAGATCCTGCTCGCCCGGGGCCGCGTCGAGGAGGCGCAGGAAGTCGCCATGTCCTACGGCTACGGCGACATCACGCCCAGCGCCGTGGTCTACCCGGACGCGCAGACCGTCCAAAGCGAGCTGCTGCTCGCCCTCGGCCGCCACCACGAGGCCGAGGAGCAGCTCATCCGGGTCGGTCAACGCCTCGACGCCCGCGGCATGCGCAACCCCGCCTGGTGCCCGTGGCCGCTCCACCTGGCCATGGCCAAGGAGGTCACCGACCCGGAGCGGGCCGCGGAGGTCGCCGAGAAGGGCGTCCGCAGGGCCCGCAGGTTCGGCACGCAGTCCGCCATCGGCCAGGCACTGCACGCCCTGGCCATGGTGACCCCCATGAACCGGCGTGCCGGTCTGCTCGCCGAGGCGGTCGGGCACCTCGAACGCTCACCGTCCGGGTACGACCTGGCGCGGGCGCTGGTCGACCACGGTGTCGCACTGCGCCGTACCGGACTTCCGCAGCAGGCCGCGGAGCAACTGCACCGGGGACTGGAAGGGGCCGTGCTGTGCGGGGCCGACGGACTGGCGGCGCGGGCCCGCGAGCAACTGGACGCCACCGGGCTGTGGCCGCTCCAGCCCCGTACCGCGGAGGCGGACTCGCTCACCGTCCAGGAACGCACGGTGGCCGAATGGGCCGCGAGCGGTCGGTCCGTCGCGCAGATGGCCGAGGCACTCGGCGCCTCGGACGCGGTGGTGACGCGGCTGCTGTCCGACATCTACCTCAAGGTCGGCTGCGACCACGCGGGCCTGCCCCGCCTGATCGCCGGAATCGCCGGCAACGCGCCGTAGCGCCGGGCCACTTGTCCGCCCCCGGGCTTCGCCGGCCGGCAGGCGCTTGCCGCACCCGGCGCTGTACGGCGACCCGGCGGCGACCCGGCGCTGGTCGGCGACCCGGCGGCGGCTCGTACGACGGCCCGTACTCCGGCACGCACTGCGGGCCGCACGCCCCACGACCACGGCGGGATCGCGGTCGCGCGGTGGCCGCGACTCCCGCCGGGTCAGGCCGACTTCGCGGTGAAGGTGCGGAAGGCGAGCTCGCTGTTGTCGCCGCGCAGGCCGACGCCGCCGGGGCGGCGCAGGGGGCCGGGGGAGTGGTCGACGGCGCTCAGCACGGTCGTGCCGTCGATCTCCAGTGACAGCCGTACGGCGCCGTGCGACTGGTTCCGTACGCGGGCCCTGATGTCGTGCAGGCTGCCGTAGGCGAAGCCGTGCCGTGCCTCGGCCAAGGTGGCGTAGTCGCCCTCGTTGGCCGCCGCCGCGTCGTCCGCGGGGAGCTTCCGTTTGATGACGACCAGGCCGTCCCGGCGGCGGAAGCTGAGCGCGTAGAGCTCCTCGGGGCTGTGGTAGCGCAGCCAGACGTGGCCGCCGTCGTAGTCCTGGAGGGGGGTGCGCGCCGTGGTGATCGGGCGCTCGATCCGGACCGCGACACGCACGTCCACGTCCCGCCCGCGCAGGGCCCGCTCCCCGAAGACCCGCCCGCCGCGCGGAAGGACGGCGCCCGTACTCGTCATGCCGTAAGGAAGGCCCGCACCGCCCATGTTCCTCGCCACCGCCCCGGACGACTCCGGCCTGCTCCACCTGCTCTCGCAGTTCTCGGTGGTCATCGGCCTGCTCTTCCCGGTCTACCTGCTGATGCTGATCCTGCCGCTGCTGGTGCGGCGCACCCGCAGGCCCGGGAACGCCGAGGACTACACCTGGCACCTGTTCGTACCGTGCCGGGACGAGGAGGCCGTGATCGGCGAGACCCTCTGGTACCTGCGCGCGGCCTGCCCGACCGCACACATCTGGGTCGTCGACGACGACTCGGACGACGCCACGGGCGACATCTTCCGTCGCTTCGCGCTGCGGGACGAGGGGGTCCACCTCGTCCAGCGCCGCCGACCGGAGGCACGGCAGGGCAAGGGCGAGGCACTCAACGCCGCCTACCGGGCGCTGTGCGCCCGGCTGTCCGAGGAGGCCGACCGCCGCCGGGTGATCGTCGGGGTCTTCGACGCGGACGGCCGTCCCGCACCCGGCTGCCTGGACTACGTGGCGGCCCGGCGCTACTTCGGGCGGGCGGATGTCGGCGGCGTACAGATCGAAGTCCGCATGATCAACCGCACCCAGGCCCGGCCGGACCCCGACGCGGGCACCGTCCGCAACTTCGTCGCCCGCCTGCTGATCCGGCTCCAGGACCTGGAGTTCCGGGCGCCGGTCGCCGCGCTCCAGCACGCGCGGAAGGCGTCCCGCTCGGTCTGCCTCGGCGGCAACGGGCAGTTCGCCCGGCTCTCGGCACTGGACGACCTGGCCAGCGCAGCGCGGCAGGCCGTGGACCGGGCGGCTGCTGGAGGACTTCGAACTCGGCATCCACCTGCTGCTGGCCGGCTGGGTCAACAGCTTCTGCGCCGAGACCTACGTGGAGCAGGAGGCGCTCTTCGACCGCAAACGCTTCCTCACCCAACGGACCCGCTGGGCCCAGGGCGTGATGCAGTGCTTCAAGTACATCGGTGTGATCTGGAAGTCCGACCGCATCCCCAACACGGGCTTCCTGGAACTGGCCTTCTTCCTCGTCCAGCCCCCCGATCCGCTGCTCGTGCCGATGATCGTCAATTCGATGGCGTGGACCTACCAACGGCAGGGCCGCTTGGAGGACGCGCTGGGCATCGCGCTCGGTGCTGCTGATGACATGAAGAAAGCCGATCACACGGCCACGGCCGACGGGCTCAAGGTGTGGGGCGGACTGACCATGAGCGCCGCCACGTCCGCCGCGAGAAGCGGCGACTACGACCGAGCGGCAGCGATGATGGAAACGGCCGAGGCGGAGGCTGCCCGGGTCTCCAAGTTGCCCGACGGTAGCGACAACCGCATGATCAGCGTCTTCAGCCCGTCGTCGGTTCGCATCGAACGCGTCCGTCTGGCGGTCCAGTACGGGCACGCCGCCGACGCCTTGACCCTGGCCAAGGGCATGCGCCTGTCCAAGGACACACCCCCCTCATGGCGGACTTGGCTGCTTCTCGATGTCGCCCGAGCGCACTCGGACATCGGGGATGCACCCGGGACCGTCAAGACACTGGAATCACTGCGCCGCGTGGCGCCCAACTGGATGCATCACCACACCCTGGCTGTCGCCATCGTGCGCGACCTGTGGGCGCTCCCCAACCACCCGCCGGGCTACGGCCGTTGGCCGAGTTCTTGGGCGTCGCCGATTAGCGTCGCCAAAGTGGGACGCCCACGAGCGGGATATTCAGCCGCGCTGGAATGCAGGCGAACGGACGTAGAGCTGTGCCCAAGGTTCTGCCCTGACGGAAGGAGAGAGCTTGACGGACGGGAGGACTGACGAGTTCTTTCGCTACATCTCGCGGGAGTGCCGGGCCGAGAGCCCGCTGCCCCCGGTAGCGCCGCCGAGTAGCCCACGCAGAGCGCAGGCGGCCCCGTTCGACCACGTGCCGGACGGAGCTTCTGCGTACCCTCGCGTCGGTGCTGACGGGGCATACGCTCAGAACGGTTAGTGGAGAGCGTTCGCACCCGCGGGGATGGA
The DNA here is from genome assembly GCF_056859195.1 of Streptomyces sp. NH27. Taxonomy (NCBI): domain Bacteria; kingdom Bacillati; phylum Actinomycetota; class Actinomycetes; order Kitasatosporales; family Streptomycetaceae; genus Streptomyces; species Streptomyces sp. NH27. Next base: position 28,862 of record NZ_JACEGK010000012.1, on the reverse strand, counting down.
CCCCAGTCCTCCTGGATCGAGTACGCGTCCATCGCCTGCCCGCCAGGAACGGGCCGAGGGCGTAGGTGGCTTCGAGGCGGGCGGTGGTTCATCCCGAGGTCGGGGCGGTTCGTGTGGAGATGCGTTTGAACCTCCGGCATCGGCCGTCTTACGTGTGGCACGCGCAGGGAGTACAACCATCTGTGACGGGGCGATTCTCATCCGTCACGGACTCCGTGGGGAAGGCGGCGTGTGCTCTCAGCAGAGTTGTGGTCCGAGATCCTGAATCAAGGTTCGCGACGGCGTTTTCGCGAGCGCAGCGTGATGCTGCGGCAGGGAGATCCGGGGACCCATCTGCTGGCGCTCACCCAGGGGCTCGCGAAGGTCGTGAGCCGGGACCGTGAAGGTGTCGCGACCTTGCTCGCGTTCCGCGGGCCCGGCGAACTGTTGGGCGAGGTGGCGGTCTTCGACGGCAGCACCCGCATTGCTGATGTGATCGCGCTCAGCCCGTGTTCGGCGGTCGTTCTGGAGGCCGCGCGGTTCAGGATGATCGTCGAGCAGCGTGGGCTGATGATGGATTTGATGCGCCAGGCGATGGCCCGGCTGCGGGAATCGGACCTGCTGCGGGCCGAGTTGCTGACCCTTCCGCTGGTGGTACGGCTGGCGCGCACTCTGGTCAGGCTGGTCGAGCTCGCCGGCGCGACTCCCGGTAGGAACGGCACGCCGTTGACGGCTGCCGTGGGGACGGCCGCTGCGGGAACGGCTGCCATGGGGACAGTTGCCATGAGGGCGGCTCCACTGCGGTTGACCGGCCTGACACAGGTGGAACTTGCCCAGGCCATCGGGGTGACCCGTAATGCGGTCGGCAGCGGGCTGGGGCAGTTGAGGGACTCGGGAGCGGTGGAGACCGCGCGCAGGCAGATCGTGATCAAGGACCTGGAGACGCTTCGATCCTGGGCCAAGACGGGCTGAGACGGCCCAAGTTGGGCTGAGCCGGCCCAAGTCGGCGTACCGCGCGCGGCAGTGTGACCGCCGTTACGTGTGGGACGCCCAGTGCTGTGCATTCCGCCGCGGGGCTGAGCCGAATGCTGGGAACCGGTCGCCGCGCGACCGTACCGCCCCCAGCCTCCGTCCACCTCAAGGAGAACGCCCATGTCCACGACCGTTCCCGTCCCCGTCCCCGGCTCCGAGAGCCGACCGCTGCCGCCCTACCGCGCTCTGCTGGCAGTTGACGCCAAGGACTTCACCGGTCTGCCGTCCGTTCAGCATGCCGCGGTCAGCGAGCTGATCCCCCAACTCGTCGATTTCGCCCTGGAGAAGGCGGGGCTCACCGAGTTGCGCCATGCCAAGAGGTTTCCGGCGAGCACTGGTGACGGCATCGTCTTCGGCTTCGATCCCGCCCAACTGCCCTTCGTGCTGTGGCCGTTCCTCCGCGTGTTGGACGAGGTCCTCGGCGAGTACAACGTGACGTCCGTCGGGCCGCGCATCCGGCTGCGGGCCAGCGTCCATGTCGGCCCGCTGCCCGACTCGGGCGCGCTCGGCGACGGCAACGGCACCGCGCGCAACGACACCCACCGGCTGCTGGACTCCCGCCCGGTCAAGGCGATGCTCACCGCCGCGAGTGAACAGACCACGCACCTGGCCGCGATCATCTCCGATCGCGTCTTCGAGGACGCCGTTCTCGGCGGCTACACGCGACTGCTCCCGGACCACTGCACCGAGGTGCCCGCGACCGTCGAGGGCAAGAACTTCGCCCAGCGGGCCTGGTTGTACGTCCCCGCGCCGTCGGGCAACCTCCTCAGCGCCGGAGTGCCGGCGAAGGAACCGGTGACCGCCGGGACGCCGGAGAGGCCGGAGACGCCGCCCGCCCCTGCGCCGTCGGCCGCCCGCTATCACGGCAACTCCCAGCGGGTCGAGGACGGCATGGCCGTGATGGGCGACGTTGGTGGGGACTTCACCTTCACCGGTCGCTCCACCACGGAGAACCGTGCCGCCAACCAGCACTGGGGTAGCGGGGACAACGTGTCCGGCTCCAAGAACGTCGGTGGCGCCACCGAGGACCAAAGGTGAGTACGGCCGCCGAAGAACCGGACGAGTGGGGGAGCGCGGACCGCCCCGAACAGGGCCGCCCGGCCGGCGAGTCGGGGCCGGAGCCGGGTCCGGACTCGGGCTCGGAGTCGGCCGACGAGACCCGTACGCAGCAGCCTGCGGCCGGACGGGCACGGTACGAAGGGAACCGCCAGTCGGTGACCAGCGGCGCGGCTGCCTTCATGGGTAATGCGAGGGACATCTACTTCTTCGCATCTCGGGATGAGGCGGACGACGAGATCCCCCGCCTCCGCTTCCGTGAGGGTCCGTATCCCGCCCGGGAGATCGAGGGTCGGTTGAAGGGATTCGTCGAGCCGCCCTCGTACGACTCGTGCCGAAAGGCCCTCGAACGCGGCCCGCTGCTGCTGCGGGGAGCGGGCGGAACCGGCGCCGTCACCACGGCGTTCGCATTGCTGCGTGATCGGTTCGGCGCCGGCGGCATCACCGGCCTCGACCCGGCACTGGACCTGACCGGGTGGTCGCCGTCGGCCGGCCGGGGCTATGTCCTCCAGGGGCTGTCACCCGAAGTCGCGGGCGCGCTCAGCGGAAACACGTTGGTCGCACTGGCAGACGATCTGCGACAAGCCGGGGCCGCCCTGGTGGTCGTCCTGGGCCAAGGACAGCAACTGCCGCGTGACACCTCGTCCTGGGAGGTACTTCACGTCCCGCCGATGGCGTACGACGTGGCCAAAGGATGCCTGTTGTCGATGGTGCGGGACGGCGACCTTCCCGCGCGGCGACTCGAGACCGCGCTGGCCCACCTTGACGAGCCCCGTTTCGCCGACTATCTCGGCGCCGGTCAACTGCCCGCTACCGCAGTGGACGTTGCCAAGGAACTGCGGGAAGTCGCCATCGGGGAAAGGTCGGTGGAGCAGGCGATGGAGAACCTCCGACTCGGCGGGACCAAGGCCGCGCAGGAGACACTGGAAGCGGTGCGCGGCAGTGCGGAGGGACTGGCGTTCCTCGCGGCTGTCGCACTCCTGGAACGACAGGACCGTACGGTCATCCACCAGTGCGTCGTGGGTCTACGCGATCGGATCGCCGAACGGGCTTCCCAGGGCTCGGACGCGCCGGTATCGCTACCGGACGGGACGCGCTCGCGGGACCTGCTGGGCCGCAGCTTCGAGGAGCGGTTGGCCGATGTCCGGGCGAAGTTGCTGCCGCGACAAGTGGTCCGTACGAGCGGAAGCCGCTACTGGTCGCAGCCCGTCGCCTTCCAAGGCAGGCACCAGGCGGAGTTCGTGCTGCGGCGCCTGTGGTGGGACTACGACGGCATGGCCGAAGTTCTCTGGACGGCCCTGCGGGACATGCCCTACCAGCCAGGAGTGGATCTCGCGGCGGGTCAGGCCATCGGGCGCGCCCTCTGTCACGCCACCGGTCCTGGATGGCTTCAGCAGCTGTACTACTTCGCGTCTTCCGACTACCGCTGGCAACGCAGGCTGGCGGCGTACGCCCTCGGAGAGATCGCGCAGGACCCGGACCTGTCCGGCGCGGTGCGGGCTCAACTCCGGGAGTGGAGCCGGCGTCGGGACCCCTCCGTACGCTGCACCGTGGCCGAGACCTGTGCGGGCAGCTTCGGGCTCAGCCGCCCCACTGCCGCCATGAATCTGCTCAACGCGATCCTCAATGGCAGCGAGGACGAGTTGACCGCCGGACTCCGCAACGCCGTCACCTTCGCGTTCAACGTCCTGCTCACGGAGGCGGAGAACCGCACGGCCGTGCTCACCCTCCTGGCCGGCTGGCTCGCCGAACCGGTCGGCACGCTCCGCCGGGCGTACGCGGTTCAGGCCGTCACTTCGCTCAGCACCAGTGCTTCCGGCGGGCAGTTCCGCCCGGGTGGCCTGAAGCTTCGGCTGACCGAACTGGTGACGGGACCGGCGGACGGCCTGCTGCCCCTGGTCACCGCCGCCCTGGAGAACCCCGCTTCGCACGGGGCGATGGCCGAAGCGCTGACCGCCGTGTCTCTGTCTTCCGACAGCTGTCACCGCGCGGCTGTGGCCGATCTGCTCGCCACCCTCTCCGGCACGTCGACGGGGCGCCCAGGAGTCGTCACCTTCTTCCTCGCCCGCTATCGCGCCCGTACCGCCGCCGCGACTTCCGAAGGGACACGTCCATGAACGAGCCACTGGTGGAGCAGTTGACCTCCTCGCCCCTGTGGTGCCTGCTGGCGTTCCGCAGGCGACGGACCGCACACACCGATCGGGCTCTGGTCCTTCTCCACCCGGACGACGCCGACCGGGTGGAGTACCCCGACCGGAGGGCCGCCCGGGTCTATCCGCGGCCGACCCTGCTCCATGCCTGGCAGACCGCCGTGGCCGACGCCCGTTGGGTCTCGCTCGCCGAGCGCCGATGCCAGGTGGAGGCACCGAGGCGCGGGCGCGGCGGTGACGGCCTTGCCGCATCACCCCTGTTGCCCCCGCAGACCGTCGCATGGTGGGTGGCCGACCCGGTCGTCGTCGCCCGCGAGTCGCCCACCGAGGAGGAGGTCACTTGGCGCATCGCCGCCGATGCCGCAGCGCGGGGGGTGTGGCCCGGCCACCCGGAAGCGTTGCGTACGGCCTTCGAGGCCGGTCCGCCCGATCCCTACGGTGGCGCCTGGGCAATGGACCCGCTGGGGATCGCGTACCGGTTCCTGCCTCGCTCACCCGGGCCTACGAGTCCCCCCGGAAGTCCCGTCCTGCCGGCGGTATGGGGCGCGGAGCACCATGAGGCGTACCGGTTCTACCGGGACGTGGTGGTGGGCGGCCCGCACGGCCTGGCAGCGCTCTGGCTGCTCTACCACCCCGAGCAGGCGAAGGACGTACTGGAGTGGACAGTGGCGCACCGGAGCGCGCTGGACGCCCCCGAAAGCTGGGAGAGGTCCCTCGCCTCGGTGTTGCAGGACCTCGACGGTGAGCACCGCGGCTTCATCGGCGTCAAGCTCGCGGAAGTCCTGAGCGACGCCGGCGTGCCGTACGGCGAGGAGACGCTGAAGCGCGTGCGGGACGCGGGACACGGGAACGGTGCCCCAGGGAAGCCTCGTTGATCCGGCGAGCCGGTGTCGCCACGGCGAACCGCCCACCACGGTCGTCCCGCGACACAGTGACGGAATCGACGCCCGACACCAGTGCGCTGCTGCGCGAGCTGATCGCCCACAATCACCTGGAGATCGGCCGGGCCGACGGCAAGGCTGCCGTGCTGCTCGCCACAGCGGGCTCATTGCTCAGCCTGCTACTGGTCCGAAGTCCCGCAGCCGCTCCCTGGACGCGGTTGCTGTGGTGGTCCGCCGTGCTCGCTGCCACGGCAGCCGTCGGGGCACTGCTTTTGGTCCTCGTCCCACGCCGGGAATCCGCGCTGCGTCAGGGAATGCGGGTCCTCGCGTACTTCGAGGACGTGGTGCAGGCCCAGAACCAGGCCCGCCTGTCGACGGTGCTGGACAGCAGCGTCAGAGCGCCGGAACTCCGACTGCTGCGAGCCCTCCAAGGCACCAGCCGGATCGCGCACCTCAAGAACCGCTACGTGCGCTGGGCCGTCCTCCTCCTTCTCCCCGCCCTGCTCGCAACCCTCGCGACCCGGGTTCCCGGCAGCTGACCCCGGGCGCAGCGAGCGAAGCCCCGCCGAGTGGGCAGGACCCGAGGGTATGGACCCACGTCGAAGATCAGCCGACTGGTGATCAGTTGTTGGTCCCCGCACCCGCGGGGATGGACCCCAGCCGTCCCTTGGCGACGCACACGACCAGGCATGCTCCCCGCACCCGCGGGGATGGACCCACCGGCTACGCCGAGTGCGTGGTCCGGTGGGTCTGCTCCCCGCCGTACGGCCTTCCGCCGCGCCGCGTCCCCGGCGTCGGGCTTGTTGGCCCGCACCCCGACCACCCCGGTCAGGGCGATGGGCGGGGCGGGCCAGTCCCGTTATTCCTGGGCCGTCGCCACCGTGACGGCCCGAACCCTCAGTGCCACGCGTCCGGGTAGTGCGGTGGCGACGAGCGCGAGGAGTCCGGCTGCGGCGACCACCGTCACGTAGAGGTGCGGGGTGACGGCGGGGGCCGTTCGGCCGGTCATGCCGATGCTGAACGAGGTCAGGACGGCCAGGGCGATGGCACTACCGAGGAAGGTGCCGAGGAGGAGGACCGAGAGGGCCTCGGTCCGTAGCATGCCCAGCACTTGGCGGCGGGTCGCACCGGCCAGACGTAGCAGCGCGAACTCCCGGAACCGCTCGGAGACGGACATGGCGAGTGTGTTGACCACCGCGATGGCCGTGAAGGCCAGGACGAGCCCCATGGCGATGAGATTGACCTCCGCGTCGGTCTGTTGCCGCTGCGCCTGGAGGGAGTCCGCGGCGGCCGGGGAGAGCACTCGGAGGCCGGGGAACGCACGCAGGATAGACGTGAGTTGTGGCTGTGTGCGGTCCGTGCTGACGAGGAGGGAGGAGGCGAGGGGGTTGTCGACGTGTTGGGCGAGCAGGTCGTGCGCGAAGGTGAGGTCTCCGAAGCCGAGGCCCCTGGTGTAGACGGCGGCGACGGTGAGCTTGGCGGGGGTGCCGTCGCCCAGCGTGAGCTTGAGGGTGCTGCCGGGCTTCAAGTGGTGCTGGTCCGCCGTCAGTTCGCTGACCGCGACGCTGTGCTCGGTGAGCCTGCTGAGGGACCCGGCGGTGACGTGCGGGTCCCAGGTGCGGGCGAGGCCGGTCGGAGTGACGCCCTGGGCCGGGTACTTGTCGAGGCCGATCCGGATGGTCGTACGGACCACTTCGGTGACGACGGCGTGCTGGGTGCGCAGTTGACGTGCCGCCTCGGAGGGGACACCGGGCCCCTGGGAGGCGACCACCCAGTCGGCGCGGATGCCCGCACGGGTCTGGGCGCGAGCCGCGTCGCCGAGGGTGGACTGGACGAAGAGCACCGTGCAGGTCATCCCGATGAGCAGGGTGAGGGGGGTGACGACGGAGGCCATACGGGTGGCGTTGCCGCGGAGGTTGGCGGTGGCGAGCCTGCCACCGGGGCCGGTCCAGCGCAGCGGTCCGGCCAGGAGAAGGGCGGCTGCTTTGACCAGGAGCGGCCCGAGCAGGGCGACGGCGATGGACAGGACGACGACGGCGATGAACGTCACCGGTGTGGAGGCGGGTTCGGTGTGCAGGCTGCTGAGCAGCGCGACCAGGACGCTGCCGCCGGCGAGCAGCAGGAGGCCGGCGAGGAGGCGGCCGTAGGAGAGCCGGGTGGTCTCGGTCCGGGCTTCGGTGAGTGCCTCGGCCGGGTGGATCCGGGCGACGCGGCGCGAGGCGATGCGCGCGGCGGCCCACGCGCCGAACAGGGTCACGACGAGGGCGGCCAGCGGGGGAAGGAAGCCGGAGGTGTGCTGCAGGGTGGTCGGCACAGCGCCGATGGCGGTGAACCTGGCGTACAACCAGTTGCCCAAGGGGAGTCCGAGCAGGGCCCCGGCCGTCCCCGCGATCGCTCCGACGATCAGGGCCTCCCGTCCCAGGAGCTTGCGGATCTGCCCGGAGGTGGCGGCGATGGCACGGAGCAGGGCGAGTTCGCGGAGGCGTTGCTGGACGGAGAGCGCGAACGTCCCCACGACCACGAGCACCGCCACGAGCAGCGAGGTGCCCCCCATCGCGCCGCCTATGCTGACCAGCTTGACGCGCGCCGCAGCGGCGTCGAGGAACTCCACCGGACCGCGGTCGCCTCCGGTGCTGACCTGGGCACCGGTGCCGTGCAGCGCCGCGGCCACGGCATGGCGCAGCGGACCCGGATCGGTGCCCGCCGCCGGGATCACACCGAACGCGGTGACCTGCCCGGGGCGGGCGGCCAGCCGGCTCGCCTCGGCGGCGGAGAAGAAGAGGGACGTCTGGTGGGTCACGGTCGTGGCGGGGGCGGCGACACCGCTGACGCGGTAGGAGCGCGGAGCCTGCGTCGACTGGACGGTGAGACGGTCACCGGGTTCGAGATGCGCGCGCCCGGCGAGGTAGCTGTCGATGACGACGTCGGAGTCGGCCGTGGGGGCGGTGCCTGCGGTGAGCCGGTACGGCGTCAGGGCGGCGGACTCCCAGGCGTGCCCGTAGGCGGTCCTCCCGCCGGTACCGTTCGCGGTCAACGCCTCGGCCATGAACGTGAGTTCGGGAATGACGCGGGCGGCGCCGGGCATGCCGGACAAGGTGCGTCCGATGCCGGCCGGGAGCCAGGCGCGTTCGGCGACGGGTTTGGCCTTGTGTTTGACCTTGGTCTTGCCCTTCTTGTGCTTCACGGTGGTCTGGTGGACGTTCTGGTCGGCGGAGACCACGATCGGGGCCGCGGCATAGCGCTCGGTCCTGACGGTGCCGCGCAGCCCCGTTTCCAGGAGCGTGCCGCACGCGGTCATCAAGGCAGCCGCGCACATCAGGGCGACGAAGGCACCGAGGAAGCCCGCCTTGCGCGCGCGGACGGTCTTCAGGGCGTAGCGCAGCATCATGAGTGGTCGGCCTCCCTGCCGTCGTGTGCGGTCCCGTGCTCCGGGCCGGCTCCCGAACTGCCGTCGCCCGCGGGCTCGTTCGTCGGCGTGGTCGCCAACTTGGTTTCGCCCGCATACTCGGGCGCCAGCTCGGGTTCTCCCGCAAGCTCGCCCGCCGGCTCACCTGCCGGCTTGGGCGCCAACTCCGGTGCGGGCGACGGGAAGCCGAGGAAGCGGGTCAGCAACGTGCGTGCGCCGGGCGGAGTTTCGGACTCGGGCCGCTTGTAGCGGTTGAGGAGGGCGATGTACTCCTCGAAGAAGGCCCTGAGTTCGGGCAGCGTGAGCCGGACACTGCCGCGCGAGTAGAGGAACGCGTCCGCCCAGGGACCGTCCTCGGCGTTCCGTTGCAGCTGTTCGAAGAGTTCCAGGTCGCCGGCGTACGCATGGTGGTTCAGCTCATCCATGACGTGCCGCATCTCGGCACTTTGGCGGCTGCGCGGCGGGAAGCGGCGGTCCCCGGGAACCATCCGCCACCAGCGCTCGCGGTGCGCGTTCGACGCACCGTCCGTCTCCTCGACGAAGCCGTATCTGGCCAGTTCGCGCAGGTGGTAGCTGGTCGCCCCGGTGTTCAGCCCGAGGGCTCGGGCGAGCATCGTCGACGTGGCCGGGCCGTGCAGGCTCAGGTGTTGGAAAACCGCCTGCCTGCGTGGGTGGGCGAGCGCCTTGAGCGTGGCGAGGTCGTTGAGTTCGACGGCCGCCGCGGAGGGGCCTCGCGTCGCGGGGAGTTCACCGGAGCCGGGTTGCTGGGGCATGCCTCCACAGTCGTGCGTGCACAGGTATCTGTGCACTGCGGCAACCCGGCGTCCTCAGCGGGGGGTTATCCCCACCTGATCTCGCGGAAGCCCGGCGCGAGCTCAACCTCCGTTGAGCTCGCAGGCGTTCTCTGCGCGGCGCTCACCGTCACCGTCACCGTCGCGATCCTGATCCGGCCGCGCGAGCGGATCAAGTAGAGCTGTCCGCCGTCAGGGGTTCTTCACCGGCGGGTTCCTCACCAGCAGGTTCCTCGTCGGCATGTTCCTCGGTGGTGCGGGAGTTGGTGAGGCTCAGCGCACCGCCCGCCGCGATCAGTCCGACGACGACCGCGAGCAGGGCGTAGGTGATCCGTTCGCCGTGGAAGAACGACGCGACGAGGCCGCTGCTCCAGGTGCCGGCCGGGAGTTGAGTGGTGACCAGCGCGGCGATCAGGGTGCCGACGACCGCGGTACCGACGCTGGAACCGACCTCCTGGGCGGTGTCGTTGAGGGCCGCACCGATGGAGGTGCGGTCGCTCGGCATCGCGTCGACGAGTGCGACCGCGCAGATCGTCATCACCGTACGCAGTCCCACGGTCATGAGCACCATGCAGACGGCGATGGCGGCGTACCCGTGGTCGACGGCCCAGGAGAGCCCTGCCAGCGAGCCGGCCAGGCAGGCCGCGCCGACCAGGCAGGCGATGCGGTGGCCGAACCGGCCTGCGAGCCACTCGGACAGGGGGGTCGCGAGGAGCATCGTCACGATCATCGGCAGGTTGGCCAGGCCGGCCCGCACCGGGCTCCACCCGTAGGCGTACTGGAAGTGGAGGATCAGCCCGAACATCACGCTGGCCATCGCGATGGACGTGCCGATCTGCGCGATGGCGGCGCCGCGGACGGTGCCGTTGGAGAAGAGTTTCAGGTTCAGCATGGGTGCCGCGCTGCGCCGCTCGTGCCGGACGAACGCGATCGCGGCCGCGACGGCGCCCACTATCGACGCGAGGGTGATCGCGGAGAGCCAGCCGTGATCGACGCCGCTGGTCAGCGAGTAGCAGGCGAGGCCGATGGCACCGACGCTCAGGACGGCGCCCGGCAGGTCGAGCGCGTCGTCGGTCAGACCCTCCGGCCGGTCGGCCGGGGCGCCGAGCCGGACGCCGATGCACGCGATCGCCGCGATCGGGGCGTTGACGACCAGCAGCCACTCCCACCGCACATGGGCCAGCGCGGTGCCACCGAGCAGTGGCCCGAGGATGAAGCCGGACATGCCGACGACGATCATCACCGTCATGGCGCGCATCCGCAGGGCCTTGTCGTCGAACAGGCGGAAGACCAGCGAGTTCGTGATCGGGGCCATCGCCGCGGCGGCGACGCCGGCCCGCAGCACGCATGCAGGACCGCTCGCGCGAGGGACGCCGACGGGCTTCGCATTCGATGGAATCCGTGCTCACCGAAGCGGTGGCCCTGCTCGACGAGGCCGGGGCGCCGGCGCTGACGTTCCGGGCGCTCGCGCAGCGGCTCGGCGGCGGCGTCGCCAGCATCTACTGGTACGTCGCGAACAAGGAGGAACTGCTCGACCTCGCCACCGACCACGTGATCGGCGCGGTGCTGGCCGACGTCGAAGAACTTCCGGGCGGCGACGACCCGATCGACGACCTTCGCGAAATGGCCGTGACGCTGTTCGACGCGATCGTGGACCGGCCCTGGTTGGGCGCCTACTTCATGCGCAACGCCAACGTCCAGAGCAATTCCCTGCGCCTGTACGAGAGGCTTGGCCGGCAGACCCTCCGTCTCGATCTCAGCGCGCGCCAGCGGTTCCACGCCGTGTCCGCGATCGTCGGGGTCGTCGTCGGCTCCGCCATCGACCTGGGGCAGGAGCCGCCCCAGGAGATCCTTGACGGCGCCGTGGACCGCAACGAGTTCCTCGGCCGCTACGCCCAGGCGTGGCGGGAACTCGACCCCGCGGACTTCCCGTTCGTGCACGAGATCGTCGAGGAGTTCGACGGCCACGACGACGTCGACCAGTTCCGCTCCGCACTGGAGCTGACCCTGGCGGGCCTCCGCCAGCAGGCCGGAGTCTGAGCGGGAGGAGGCGCGTCAGGAGCGGGTGATCGCGTCAGGAGCGGGTGATGCGGAGCTCGGAGATCTCCAGGAGGCCGTCGAGTTCGACTCTGGCGCGGGTCTGGTGGGGGCTGGGGCAAAGATCGTTGCGGCGGACGATCGTGAGGGGGCGCTCGGCGAGGGGGAGGACCATGTGGCGGCCCCAGCAGCGTTCGGAGGTGGGGCCGAAGGGGAGGTAGCCGGGGTGGGCGTCGCTGTCGAGTCCGTCCCAGCGTTCCGGGATGAATGATTCGGGGTCGTCCCAGAGCTTGGGGTCCCGGTGGCTGAGCAGCGGAAGCAGCAGGATGTCGTCGTCCGGGCGGATACGGTCGTCCAGCTCGGAGAATTCCGGGGAGGCGACGCGGAGAATGTTCCAGGACGGCGGAAGAAGCCGCAGCGCTTCCAGGATGATATTCTGGTTCGACACGTTTTCATCGAAGGGCGCCCCGAGCCAGAGGGCGTTGGTGACGAGGGCGGAAACGGTGAAACAGACCGGTGCCGCCACCCGGCGGTAGAGGTACATCGCATAGCGTCGGTCGGCATAGGACGTCGCGCCGAGCACCAAGGTGGCCAGATTCGACAGGTGAATATCGCGACGCGGCTTGCGCAGGAAAGCGGCGCCCGAGGCGACGGCGGACCAGGTGAATTTCGGGGTGAGTTCGAGGCGCCGGTCCACGAGAATGCGGAAGCGGAGGATTTCGTCGCCGAAGACGAGGTCGCGCAGATACGTGTGGGCGACGTGCGGCCACGTGCCGGTCAGGTCCGTCGCGGGGGTGTCGGGGCGGTGCAGCGCGGCTCGTACGTCGCCGCCCACGGCCTGCATGAAAGTGGCGGCGTCGGTGCGGCTGACGAGACGTCCCTGGACGGGCTTGAAGGTCGGGCGCTCGGCGGCGTTCGCGGGCCGGGCCGCGAGGACGGCGTCCATCAGGTCGGGGCCGGCCAGCCCGATGGTGTCGGGTTCGAGACGGAACAGCGGGGAGCCGAGGTGGCGGCTGAGCAGTTCGTGAATCCTCGGGGCGAATTCCACCGGCCGGGTTCGACCGCCGGCGCGTAACTCGGGCATGCGCGGACTCCAGAGGCGGGCGGCCTGTGCCGGGCCGGAAATACCGGCCCGGCACAAACACGGGACGGAAAACCCTGACCTACACCCAGCCGTACCAGGCGTATGCCTTCAGGCTCTTCTCCGGACGAAACCTGTTGACCAGCCGCACCAGCTTCATGGATGCCTCCATATGCGAGAAACGGGGATTCAGAATTTCGATGGGATTCCGCTGCGAACCGGCATGAAACTCCCGGGCCGCAGAAGGATCTCCGTGAAGAGTGAAGACCTGCGGGACGTGTGGTGTCAAGCATTGCCCCTGACCTCACCCGCGATTACGGTTTTTCCGACATGGGTGCATATGCACTTTATGCGACGTCTTGCACGGTTCGGCGTGTAACCGCAGATGGAAGGCGGGCGGAAGGCGGGCGGAATTCCGTCCGGCCGGGCATCGTATAGGCCCGGTCGGGAGCGGGCTTCCGAGCCGGGACCGTGCCGGCAGGGGAGCCGTCGACCCTGCGGCGCGGGACGCTTCCCGCGCGCGGCGCGGCCGATGCCGGGTGGGCGACGAGGGCGGCGAGGGCGATGAGGGGCGCTGAATCTCTGCTCGTGGAGGTGACCGGCGGCCTTGATCTGGCAACAGACAGCGGGCTGTGTGCGACGAAGGGGATGATCATGACCACTGCGCCTGGCGGCGTTCCGCGCTCGTCCGGGTCGGCGACGACGGCCCATCCATTGCGGACCATCCGTGATATTCGGGACTCGTTGCCGGAAGATCAAGCTCGGCACTTCGACGCGGAGCTCGCTGACACCGAGCTTGAGGCGCTGCCGGAGATGCTCAGCCGGTGGGTCCGGTTTGCCACGGACGGCTTCGAGGAGTTCCTGCTCTCCAGCCCCTTCGAAGGGCTGGAGTTCGGCGGGCGTTCCTACGATGACGATCAGGCAGGCGATCGGTGATCTACCTGCTTGACACGAACGTCGTTGCGGAGCTCACCGCTCGTCCTCGGCCCGACCCGGGTCGTGGCCTGGCTCCGCTCCACCGCGCGACCCAAACCGCTTCCTGAGCGTCATCACCGTCGCCGAGATCGAAGCCGGCGTCGCGGTCACCCCGGACCCAGTTCGGCAAGCGCGGTACGCCGAAGCTCTTGCTGCTGCCCGGTTGGAGTACCGGGACCGCATCGCGCCGATCGGTGAGCGCGAGGCGGCAGCCTACCTGGCCGTCCACAAGGCGCTGAAGGCAGCCGGGACGAGTATCGACCCCCCGGATGCTCTCATCGCCGCCACTGCACTGGCCAATGGCTGGACCGTAGCGAGCCGAAATACCAAGCACCTGGAGCGCACCGGCGCCATGGTGACCAATCCCTGGGACTTCAACCCGTAGTGGACTTTGTTGCCGTGCCGATCAGGCGGGCCGTTTGGTAGCGGTGCCAGGAGCCGATCGACGAGGCCCATCGTGACCAGCATGCGGCGGCCCAGGGCGCGGCGCAGGTCGTCGTCGCGTCGGGCCCGGCCGACCCGGACAGCCCGTACGGCGGCGTCTTCTTCTACGGCATCCACGAGGTGTCCACGGAGCTCCACGGCTGACCCCGCCACGGCGAAGCCACCAGCCGACGCACCCGTGACCGTGGTGGTTACCCCCCAGGTCGTTAGGTGGACGCCATGCGTGGTGTCGGACGTCCCCCCCTTGAAACCGGCCGCGAGAGCGTGAGCGTGCCGTGCGCCGCGATCGGATGGTGGCCGCTGGTGCGGGTGTCGTAGAACCCGCGCTCCACGCTCGGGAAGAAGGAACGCTTCACCTGCTCGGCCGCTTCGTCTGAGGCTATGGTGACGGACGGGACGCACATCCGATGCGGTAAGGGGTGGCCTGGTGGCGCCGAGGTCCGGTGAACGACATCGCATGGCCGAGGTGTTGAGGTTCTGGCGGGCGGTGGAACTGTTCAGCCCGCAGAAGGTTCCTGCCGTCAGCCCCAGGGAGCAGGTCTTCGCTGTCAGGGCCGGCGTTCCGCTCCCGTGGGAGGAGCCGGGCGGCCTGCCGCGTCCGCGCAAGGGCTACGCCTGGCAGCACACCGTGTTCTGCGGGGTATTCCCCGTGGAACGGGTACGGGACCTGTTCGCTGACGTCTTCCCGGAGGCGGCGGCCCAGGATCGCGACGGTCGTCTCAACGGCTCCAGCGCCCTCATGTCCTTCACCGTCAACGAGGACGGCCTGCTGCTGCTCGACTCCGTCTGCGTTTCGTCGTGCGCCTGGGCAGTGGGGCGGACCCGTTCGCCGGGGCCGGACGACGCAGGGTGGCTGGACGGTTTCGACACGGCGGCAGCGGAGTACGAACAATGCCTGCGGGATCTGGGTGACGGGAAACTCACCGTACGCGGTGGCCGTTCCTCCGTCGGAGGTCTGCTGGCCGTGGCGGGAACGCTGGTCGCCGACTCGGTGACCGGAGGCTTGGTCTCGGGCCTCGGCGTCCTGGCGCGCGGCCTGGTGGGGGAGGCGGTCGGCGGTGTCGTCGGACAGGCCGCCCAGACCGCGGCCGGCCAGGCAGCCGAGTCCCTTGCCCAGGGGACGTTCGACCGGCTCCGAGGTGGACCCGAAGACGGAACGGGCGCCGAGGAGGAAGCGGAAGCGGGCGGCGGGCCGCCGCTCAACCTCGGTACTCACCCGGTGACTTTCGACGGGATCGCTGCCTTCACCGCCTGGCTGGCCGACCGGCTCCACGTGACGGCGGACCTGGTACCGGACGCGGCTCGGGTGCAGAGCGGCCAGGTCAAGCAGGACCGCGTGGACGAGACGGCGAACGAGGGTTTCCTCAATAGCTTCATCGCGGACGATCTCAACCGGGTCGCGGACGAAGTCGGTCGGGGGCGCGCGGGCAAACCGCTGACGACCTACCTCACGGACGCAGGCCGCATTGACACCGGGCGGCGTCAGGACGTACGGGACCATCCGGAACAGGTGCTGGCGGAGGTCCGCCCCGATCGGATTCCGCTGGGGAGGTGGCCCTCGGCGTCCGATCGCTCACTGGTCCTCAGCCAGCAGTTCGCGGTTAACCGGATGCTCGGTGAACTGGGCACGGCCGAAGGGGTCTTCTCCGTGAACGGACCACCGGGAACGGGCAAGACCACCCTGCTGCGCGACGTCATCGCGGCCCTGATCACGCAGCGGGCCTGCGCGCTGGCGGAGTTGACCAACCCACGGGACGCTTTCGGAAAGCCGCACGTCTGGCGGAGCGAACAGTACGCGCGCACCGTCCACGAGTTGAAGCCGCAGCTGGCCGGCTTCGAAATGGTCGTCGCGTCGGCCAACAACGGGGCGGTGGAGAACATCACCGCCGAGATCCCGTCCCTTGGCGCCATCGCTCGCCAGTGGCACGAGGAGGCCGGCTACCTGACCGAGCAGGCGAGCCTGATGCTGGGCGGAGAGCCCGCTTGGGGAGCCGTCGCCGCCCGGCTCGGCAACCGGAAGAACCGGGGGGAGTTCGTCCAGAGTTTCTGGTGGGGCAACCAGCGGACGAGGGCCGCGAACGGCGCGTCCGGCCGGGCCGTCCCCACCGACCAGGGCCTGTGGCACCTGCTGAGCGGTCAAGGCGGCCGGCCGGCCGAGCAGGTCGACTGGGCCGGGGCCCGGCGGCGTTTCAGGACCGCGCGGCACACGGTCGAGCAGCTTCGTGCCGAGCGGCAGCGGGTGGCCGACGCGCTCGACGGACTCCCGCAGGCCCGCCGGGAACTCGCCGATGCGGTAGCGAGCGCAACGGTCGCCGCCGAGGCCGTGCCGGGTCTGCGACGGCGGACGACCGAGGCGTTCGGAGAAGCCGAACGGATGGAGGCGGCCGAGCGAGGGCATCGCGAGCACCTTCGTGACCACCTGGCCGCAAGGCCAGGTCTGTTGCAGAGCTTCTTCACCTTGGGCCGCGCGAACCGCTTCTGGCACGAGGCGTACGAGCGTCTTTCCGTGGCAGCCGAAGGTGCCGGCCAGGCCGCGTCCGTGGCGCGTGACCGGCACCGGCACACCGCAGACACGCTCGCTGCGGCTGAACGCATGGTGGAGGCGGCGGAAGCGCGGCGACGTGCTGTCGGGACCTTGGAGTCGGCGATCCGTGCGGCGCGGGACCGCTGGGGGGATGCCGTCCCGAACCCCGCGGACTTCACCGCGGACGCCGACCAGGCGGCTGTCGAGCGCAGGGAGAAGTCCGCACCCTGGTCCGACACCGCGTTCGCCGAGGCCCGCACCCGGCTCTTCCTGGAGGCGCTTCGGCTGCACCGCGCCTTCCTGAGCGCCGCGGGCGACATCATGGTCAGGAACCTCCAAGCCGCCATGGAGGTCGTAGCGGGCGGCGCCCCGAAGGATCTCGCCCCCGAGGCGGTGCGTGCCGCCTGGCAGAACATCTTCCTCACGGTTCCGGTGGTCTCCACCACCTTCGCCTCCTACGACCGGCTCTTCGATGGTCTCGGCTGCGGCGATCTGGGGTGGCTCTTCGTCGATGAAGCCGGCCAAGCCTCGCCGCAGATGCCCGTGGGGGCACTGTGGCGCACCCGCCGCGCGGCCCTCGTCGGCGACCCTCTGCAACTGGAGCCGGTCGTCGTCCTGCCCTGGACGGCTCAGCAGCGGCTACGCGAACACCGGAACGTGGCCCAGGAGTGGGCGCCGTCCTGGACGTCCGCGCAGCAGGTGGCGGACCGCCTGGGACGCTGGGGCACGACCCTGCCGGCGCGGCTGCCGGACGGCTCGACGCAGGTGTGGGTCGGTTCGCCGCTTCGCGTCCACCGTCGGTGCGACGACCCGATGTTCGCTGTCAGCAACGCCATCGCCTACGCCGGTCTCATGGTCCATGGCGTCGGTGACCGAGGCGAGTTTCGGCCGCCGCGGGAGAGCTTCTGGTGGCACGTGCGGTCCTCGCAGACCGAGGGCAAGTGGGTCCCCACCGAGGGGCGGGCGCTGGCCGCCACCGTCAGACGTCTCTTCGACGACGGCCTGCCCGACGACCAGCTCTACGTCATCAGTCCTTTCCGCGACGTCGCGATGCGAGCGGCGGAGCAGCTACGAGGCGTGGTGCAGTGGAACCGGGTGGGCACCGTTCACACGGCACAGGGCAAGGAGGCCGACGTGGTGATCCTCGTCCTCGGCACCCACCCGGATGCGGACGGCTCCCGAAGCTGGGCAGCTGCCAAACCCAACCTCCTCAACGTTGCGGTCAGCCGGGCCAAACGCCGCCTGATCGTCATCGGCGACCACGAGTCGTGGCGCGGCCACTCCCACTTCTCCGTCCTCGCACAACAGTTGCGGCGCATCGACTACCAGGAGAGCCGAAGCGAGTGAAAGGGGCGGCGCCGGCTGGAAGGCTCCTCCATCGCCGCCCCGGCGGGTGCGATCGCGGGGGCGGACGACAACCGCCCCCGCTCAGAACTCGCTCGGAACTCGCTCAGAACTCGATCAGCCGTTCCGCCGTGAATCCGAACAGCCGCCGCGCGGCCGTCGTGTCGACCGGTGCGGTACGGCCGGGCAGTGGCCGTAGCAGCCGGGTCGTGGGGTGATAGCGGCGCAGCAACTCCTCCGTGCGGAACGGGACGATGATCTCGGGCGCGCAGAGGTGGACGGCGTGTGCGCCGGGCCCTGGCACGCCGAGCGCCAGCAGCGCGGCGCGGGCCGCGTCGCCGACCTCCAGATAGGTCCACAACTCCCGTGCGCCCAGGGCCGGTTGCTCGGCGAGCCGGGCCGCGTGCGCGAGCAGCCGTTCCTCGAAGCCGCCGACGTACGGATAGCGCAGGCAGATCACGCTCATCGCGTGCCGCCGCGCCATCATCGCGGCGGTGAGTTCGTCGACCTGCTTGGACAGCCCGTACGGGTCCTCGACCTGGCCGGGCATGTCCGCGTCCACCGGGACGTACGGCGGGTGCGGGTCCGGGTCGGTGGTCCAGGGCAGTCCGGTGGTACCCCATGAGCTGGCCAGCGCGACCTGCCGTACTCCGGCGCGCCCGGCCTCCTCCAACACGGTGAAGGTCGCGGCCGTGTTGCCGCTGAAGACCTCCTGTGCGGTGTTGTGTTCGGGGGTCGGGATCGCCGCCAGGTGGATCACCGCGTCGGCGCCGTCCAGGGCCGCGCGTACGGTCCCGGTGTCGGCCGCGTCACCGGCCACGACCAGCCGCGCACCGAGGTCGCCGAGGTCGCCCGGATCGTCCAGGACCAGGGCGTTCGCCTCGATGCCGCGCGCGGCGAGCAGTGCGAGCACCGCCCGCCCGATCCGCCCGGCGGCCCCGGTGACCAGGACCCTTCTGACCCGGATCTCGGCGATCATCACCAACCCCCTTTACGTGTAGGCCCGTACGGCGACGATGTGCGCCGACGCGGCCCCGTTGGTCGACTCGGCCACGATCCGTAGTACCGAGGTGGTGGCCGGCTCGTCCAGGATCAGTGTGCTGCGGCGGCGCCGGTTGTCCGTCACCCGCGCCAGCACCCGCCAGGAGTCCGGGCCGTGCGGCACCTCCACCCGGTAGTTCCGCAGCAGCGTCGGGATCGTGTCGAACGGAGTCCTGTGGTGGTGCAGATTGATCAGGTCCTCGTTGACGTCGTCGTCCGCGATGACGTCGATCCGGCGCAGCACGACCGGCTCGGGCCAGGCCAACTCCAGCCAGTCTTCGGCAGATTCACCCAGCGGCTGCGACACCCACATGTGCGGGCCCGCGTACGGCCGGGCGTATCCGTCCACCGCCTTGCCGGGTGCGAAGGCGGCTGTCTCCCCGGCCCGCAGGCAGAAGGTGCGCCGCAGCAGCCCGGTGTCGGCCCACTCCCGCAGCGGCTGCGGCGACTCGTCCTGCGGCCGCAGCGGCACCCGGGTGAAGCACAGCACCCCGGGCGTCGGCCGGTCGGCGACGCGCAGCGCGAGTCCCGGGGCGGCGCGTACGACGGCGAAGGCGTTGCGCGGGGTGTCCGGCGCCCACTCCAGGCCGGTCTTGACCCACTGCCCCTGCCCGGCCGCGACCGCGACGGACGCCGTGGCGACCAGGCGGCGCGGCACGTAGTTCTGGCCGAGTTCCGGGTCGTACAGTTCGACGGTCAGTACGGTGTCGCGCTCGGCGTCCAGCAGCAGTTCGAGGCCGGTCAGCGCGGGGTCGGCCGGGAGGACGATGCCCGCGTCGGCGGTCAGCGGCCAGGTCTCGTCAGGAGTGTCGACGGTCACGTCGCGCAGGGTGGTCGAGGCCGTCGCGGTGGCGCGAAGTGCGAGGTCGGCCGGGTCGTCGGAGGCCAGCCCGATCACCGAGGCGTCTTCGCGCAGCAACGCCCTTTGCAGCAGCGGGACTTCGAGTTCGCGCGGGCTGATCTTCCGCTCCGCGCAGAGCGCTGCCGCCGTGCCCGCCGCCTGGCCGATCGTCGCGCAGGTCGCCATCACCCGCGTCGAGCCGAACGCCACGTGGCTGGCGGAGATGTCGCGCCCCGCGAAGAGCAGATTGGCGGTGTTCACCGAGTACAGGCTGCGGTACGGGATGTGGTAGATGCCGTCCGCGTAGCGCTGCTTGGCGCCGGATTCCGTCGAGTACATGCCCTGCGGCGGGTGCAGGTCGATGGACCAGCCGCCGAAGGCGACGCGGTCGGCGAACTCGGTCTGGCCGAGGATGTCGCCCTGGTGCAGGACGTAGTCGCCGAGGAAGCGCCGGTATTCGCGCTTGCCGGGCAGTGAGCCGACCCACTCCAGGGTCATGGTGTCGGCGTCGAACTGCCCGGAGTTCTTGATGTGGTCCCAGATGCCGTAGATCACCGACCACAGTTCGTCGCGGATCCGCTCGTTGTCGTGCACGGTGTCCAGCTCGCCGCCGAACTCGATCCACCAGTACGCGCAGCCGTTGTCGCCCGCCTTGATGATGCGGCGCTGCGGGATGGACGTCGTGCTGATGTCCTTGGCGAAGTCCGGCGGCACGTACTTCACCGGCCGCCCCGCGTCCTTGGTGTAGAACAGCAGCGTCGAGCCGAGCGTGATGTCGTCGGCGATCTCGGGCGCCCACGGCTCCCCGTACTCCGCGCGTGCCTCGCGGCCGATGCGGTGCCGGGCGCCGGCGAGGTAGCCGATCAGGCCGTCGCCGGTGCAGTCGAGGAACACCTCGCTCTCGAAGCGGATCAGCCGCTCCGAGCCCATCGTCCAGCCGGTCACGGCGGTGATCCGCCGCGCGTCGTCGGGCCCTTCGGCGTCGACCTCGCGCACATCGGTGTTGAGGTGCAGCGTGATGTTGGGCTCGGCCCGCACGGCATCGAGCACCACGGTGTCCCAGTAGTACGGATTCCCGTCGGGGTTGCGGAACTGGTTCTCGACGAACAGTTCGCCCATGACGCCGCCCTCGCGGGCGTGGTGGTTCTTGCCGTGCCCGGTGGCGCCGCACACCCACACCCGGACCTCGCTGCTCGAATTGCCGCCGAGCATCGGCCTGTTGTTGATCAGGGCGACGGACCGGCCCAGCCGGGCGGCGGCGATCGCCGCGCAGACCCCGGCCAGGCCGCCGCCGACGACGGTGATGTCGTGCCGTACGGTTTCGTTCCTCATGGCGTGCTTACTTCCAGTCGGGGTCGGCGGCGAGGCCGTAGTAGACGCGGGGCGCGCCGTCCAGGGTGAGCGTGACCTTGCCACCCGCGGCGGTCAACGTGCTTTCCTGGCCGATGCAGTTCAGCTCGCGCACCGTCCCGGCGACGGTCCCGGAGTGGGCGACGACCTGCGTCTTCGTCGGCCAGGTGTCGGTCCAGGGCTCGGGTGAGGCCCACCAGGAGTCGGTGCCGTGGCCGGCGTTGAGGACGTAGCCGTCCTTGCGGGTCCACAGGATCGACACCGGCCCGGCGGGGCTCGTGAACAGCAGGCCCTTGACGTCCGGGTCGCTGAAGACCAACGGGCGTACGTAGTCGGCCTGGTCGAGGACGCGGGCGGCCGTCGCGTACGCCAGCAGCGTCGGCTTGGCGCTGGTGTCGCGGTTCATCATGCCGGAGTGGAACTCGACGTCGTCGGGGTTGGCCTCCTGCGGATGGTGCACCGTCGAGTCGTGCAACTGGTACCAGTTGACGCCCCGCACACCCTCGGACTTGGCGAGCGCCAGGCTGAGCAGCACGTTCTCCGCGGCATGCCGGTAGGTGTCGTGCCACCAGGAGTTCGGCTTGGTCGGGGCGTACGCCTCGGACATCCACAACTCCTTGCTGCCGTACTCGGCGATGACCTCCTTGGCCTTGTGCAGGGCGCCGAGGAAGTTCCAGTACGTGCCGGTGTCGCCCAGCACCCACTGATCAGGCGTGGGGGCGTAGTCGGCGGTGAAGTTGCCGCGGCCGGGGTGGAAGGCGAAGGCGTCGATGAGGTCCCATCCGCCCGCGGCCTTGAAGTTGGCGGTCCACACGTAGTCCATGCCGCCGAGGCCCGCGTTCATGACCTTCATCGTCGACCCGGCCGCCGTCAGCCGGTCGGTGACCTGGCGCAGCCCGTCACCGACGTACGCGTCGGCGCCCCGGCCCTGCATCCAGGGGGCGTTCACCTCGTTGCTGACCTCGAAGTACTCGGCGTCGGCGGCGATGGCTGTCGCGGTGTTGGTGTCGGCCCAGGCGGCGATCTGCTCCGCGCTGCCGCCGATCGGGATGCCGCTCAACTCCACGTTGTGGTGGATGCCGTTGGCGTCGAGGGTCGCGATGTCGATGCCGGGCGCGCCCGCGTAGGCGATCCGGATCCGCCGCACACCGATCAGCTTCAGCAGCCCGAGCACATCGGCCTCGCTCGGCTTGAGCAGCCAGGGGTAGTTGGCGAGGCCGAACATCGACTCGCTGCCCGCCTGGTAGGCGAAGTCGGGCAGCACGGTGAGATTCGTCCGCGCCAGTGCCGTGTCGCTGCCGCTCTCGACGCTCACCTCGGTGAAGACGATGCCCTGGCCGGGGGCGGTGATCGGGAAGGAGGCGTCCCAGCCGGCACCCGCGGCGAGCGTTCGGGAGTCGGTGCCGCCCGCGATCCGGTTCCCCGAGAAGTCCCGCGCCCACCAGGTCAGGGTGACCGGCTTCGGGTCCGAACCGCCGTTGGCCACCTGCGCCTTGAGCGTCATGGTCTGCCCGGAGGTCGGGTAGAGGTTGAACGGCTGCTCGGTCCACACCTCCACACCCAGCGGCCTGCCCGCCGCCAGCACCCCGGCGCCGCGCGGCCGCAGATCGCCGAAGACGAGATCCATGGTCGTGGTGGCGGCGCTCGTACCGGTCGAGACGCCGGGCGTGTGCAGCCATGCGGCGGTGGTGTAGGCGGCCGTGCTGGCGGCCAGGCAGAAGAAGCCCTTGGTGTCCGCCCAGGTCTCGGCGTACGCGCAGCCCGCGCTGATCTCGTACGGGATGCCGCCGCGCGGGTCCTTCGTCCACTCGGTCAACGCCTCGTAGGACTCGGGCGCGCTGGGCGACTGTACGGTGCGGGCGACCATGAACCCGGTGGGCGTCAGCGTGTCCGAGCCGCTGACCTCCCAGGACATGTGGGCCTTGTGCGCGCTGACGTCGAAGGTACCGAGCACGGTGACGCCGGATGCGCCGCTGCCCATGGTGTACGTGATCCGGACGGCCGAGCGGCCGTCCGCCAGCGTGATCAGGGCGGGCGTCCCGCCGTAGGTGCGCTGCTGGCCGAGCACGCTGTCCTTGAACATGAAGTGGCTGATCAGGACGCGGTCGGTGCCCGAACCGGCCGATCCGTCGCCGATGAGGACGCTGCCGTCGCTCTGACCGACGAGCGTGACGCCGTCGGCGGTGACGGTGACCGGTTCGGCGGCGTGCGCGGGGATCGCGGGAACCAGCGCGGCGCCGGTGGCGACGGCCGTGCCCTGGAGGAATCTACGGCGTGCGACGGACATGGAGGTGCCTTTCTCTTGTCCCGGTGAGAGAAGGTGCGGTGGCCTCCACAGGTCCGGAGGCGGTGGAGGGGGAGTTCAGCCCTTGACGCCGGTGAAGCCGAGCCCGGCGACGATGTACTTCTGGCCGACGGCGAAGACCAGGATCGGCGGCGCGACGGCGAGCACCATGGCCGCGATGAGCTGGTCCTGCGGTGCCTGGGTGGCGAGTTGGGAGAGTGCGACGCTGATCGGCTGCTTCTCCGGATCGGTGAGCGCGACCAGTGGCCAGATGAAGTCCTTCCAGCTGTGCATGACCGCCAGCAGGCTGATCACGGCGAGCACCGGTCTGCTCATCGGCAGCACGATCCTCGTCAGCAGCTGCCAGGTGTTCGCCCCGTCGACCCGCGCCGCGTCGAAGAGTTCCTTGGGCAGCGCGTCGAAGAACTGCTTGGCGAGCAGCACCGTGAAGCCGTTGGCGCCGGCCGGCAGCCAGATCGCCCAGTACGTGTCACCGAGGTTGAGGTGCAGCAGCGGCACATCGATGACCGTCATGAAGAGGCTGACCATGTTCACCGTGTACGGCACGAACATCGTGGCGAGGATCGCGCCGTAGACGGCCTTGCCGAAGCGCGGTTTCAGCACCGACAGCGAGAAGCCCGCAGTGGCGGAGACGAAGAGCTGCACGAACCACGATCCGCCGACCACCAGGAAGGTGTTCATCAGATAGCGGCCGACGCTCAGATCCGTGTACGCCGTACGGAAGTTGCCGAGCCGCGGCCGGTCGGGCCACAACGCCAGCGGGTGGTCGGTGAGTTCGGTGGGCGGGGACACCGCGCCCTTGAGCATCCAGTACAGCGGCCCGATGCCGATGAGCAGCAGGAGCAGCAGCGTCAGCACCTGGATGCAGCGCACGGCCGCGCGCACACCGGGCCGTTGCCGGTCGTGGGTGGAGACGAAGGTGGTCAGCGGGGTGGTCATGTCTTGCTCCAACCGCGGGTGGCCCGCAGATAGACCGCGGACAGCAGGCCCAGGGCGAGCACCATCAGGAAGGACAGCGCGGCGGCCTGGCCGTACTCGCCGTCCTGGAAGGCGTAGCGGAAGATCAGCAGCAGTACGGTCAGCGTCGCGTTGTCCGGGCCGCCGCCGGTGAAGACATACGGCTCGGTGAAGACCTGCACGGTGTTGATGAGCTGCACCAGCAGCAACAGGCCGATGACGGAACGCAGTTGAGGCAGCATGATGTGCCAGATCCGGCGCCAGATGCCGGCCCCGTCCACCTCGGCGGCCTCGTACAGCTCGCCCGGGATGCCGACCATCGCGGCCAGGTAGATCAGCACGGCGCCGCCCATCCCGGCCCAGGTGGCCTCCAGGACCAGCGAGAGCATCGCCGTGTCGGAGGACTCCAGCCAGGTGTACGGACCGAGGCCGACCTTGCCGAGCGCGGTGTTGAACAGCCCGCTGCCCGGGTCGTAGAACCACTTCCACAGCAGGATCGCCACCACCGGCGGGATGACCACCGGCAGATAGACCAGGAAGCGGTACACCCCCGCGCCGCGCCGTACCGTCGACATCACCGCGGCCAGGATCAGCGGGGCGGGGAAGCCGATCAGCAGGCCGAGGCCCACGAAGAACAGCGTGTTGGTGACGGCGGTGCCGAGCAGCGGATCGTCGAAGACGGTACGGAAGTTGTCGAAGCCGACCCAGACGGCGGGATCGACGAGGTTGGTCCGCTGGAAGCTGAGCAGCAGGCTGCGGACGATCGGCCACCAGGCGAACAGTCCGAAGATCAGCACGGTGGGGAGCAGGAACAGCCAGGCCGTGAGCTGCTTGCGGGCGGCGGTGCCGCCGCGCCGCCGGGCCGGCCGCCCCGTGGCCCCTTCGGCGGGGTCGCGGGACGCCTTCGCGCCGCGCTGGGAGTGGGTGAGCAGGCTCATGAACGGCTACTTCTGGTTCGACTGGTCGGTGGCGAGCTTGGCGTTGACGTCCTTCTCGGCCTTCGCGAGCAGCGCGTCGATATCGGCGTCGCGCTTGGTGAGCACCGCCTGCACCACCGGGTCGAGCGCGCTGTACAGCGTCTGCGCCTCGTACGGCGGCTCCGGCTTGAGGTCGAGCTTGCCCAGGCCCTTCGTGTACGGCGCGAAGTTGTCGAGCTTGACGTTGACGTACGGCTTGATCGCCGCGTTGATCGCGGTCTGCCGCGCGGCGTCGAAGACCGGCAGTGTCGGTACGCCCACCGCGGACTTGGGGTCGGCGGCCAGCGCCTTGGCCTGACTCGCGGCGGTGGTCGTGCTGTACTGCGGCTCGGCGTAGGCGAAGGTCAGCCATTTGACGGCGGCCGCCGCGTGCTTGGTGTCGGCCGACTTCGGCACCATGTAGACGTCGCCGCCGGTGAGGGTGGCGTTGCCGCCGGACTGCGGCATCGTGGCGACGGCGAAGTCGTCGGTGTGCTCCATGCCGAACTGCGTCTTGGCCAGCCGGTAGGTGCCGGGACTGCCGATGAACATCCCCGCCTGGCCGGCCGCGAACTGCCTGATGGCGTCGTTCTGGTTGTTCAGCAGGTTTCTGCCGAGCGAGTCGTCGGTCCAGCGCATGTCCTTGAGCAGGCCGAGCGCGTTCTTCGTCGCCTGGCCGGTGAGGGTGGCGGTGTACGTGCCGCCCTGCTGCTTTTCGAGATCGCCGCCGAACGCGTAGGACAGGATGGCCAGTTGCCAGCCGCCCTGGTTGTCCTTGGACTCCTGGACGAATCCCGCCCTACCCGTCTTGTCGCTGATCGCCTTGGCGTCCGTACGGACTTCCGCCCAGGTCGTCGGCGGCTTGTCGGGGTCGAGCCCGGCCTTCTTGAACAGCGCCCGGTTGTAGACCAGGCCCTGGGCGTAAGGATTCTGCGGGACGCCGTAGACCTGGCCCGCACTGTCGCTCAGGGGTTTGAGGACCTGCGGGTTGAACTCCTTGAAGTGGTCCCAGGACTGGAGCTGGCTGCTGATCGACTGCACCTGCTTCTGCTGGATCAGCCGCTGCGGCTCGGTGAGCGGGACCTTGATGACGTCCTCGACATTGCCGCCGGCCAGCTTGGCGGAGAAGGTCAGCGGGTCGAAGACCGTCGTGGAGCCCTTGACCTTGATGCCCGGATTGGCCTTCTCGAAGTCGGCGACCTGCTGCTTGAAGAGAGCCAGTTCGGCCTTGTCGGTGGCGGGGGGCATGCCCTGGACGCGGAGGGTGATGTCGCCGCCGCTGTCGCCGCCGGACTTGCTCGGGGTGATGGCGGAACAGGCCGTGAGAGCCACGGTCGCGGCTATGGCGGTACAGCCGAGCAGGGCGGCATTACGGGTTTGTCTGGACATTTCGTCTCCACGGAGGGCAGGGTGAGGTCGGTGCGGGGGTTGCCTTGCTGCGAATGCGGACTTCGGTGGCGGCCGCCGGCTTGTACGGCGGGGCCGTCGCGGGGGTCAGCGGGCGGGCGCGGGCCCGGTGGAGGCGCGGGGGACCAGCCGGGAGCCGATCTCCGCGACGGGGGTGCCCTGGGCGTTGCCGATACCGGCCGTACGGCGGTCGGCGTGGCCCGCGATCGTCTCCAGGAGCAGGTCGGCCGCCCGGGTGGCGACCTCCTCCGGATCGATCCTGATGGTGGTGAGGCTGGGGGTGGAGACCGACGCGAGCAGGGTGTCGTCGATGCCGATGACGCTGACGTCGCCGGGCACGCTGACGCCGAGGCTCGCCATCTGGTGCAGCACACCGAGGCCGACCAGGTCGTTGTGCGCGAGGACCGCCGTCGCCCCGTGCGCGGCGACCAGCGTGGCCGCCAGCACCCCGGTCTCGAACCGCGGCTCGTACGGGCCGAGTTCGACGAAGGAGATGTCCTGCGCCTCGAACGACTCGTGGATCGACTTGCCGCGGCTCAGCTCGTCCCGTGAGGCGTTGATGAACACGCAGCGCCGGTGGCCGTACGCGCGCAGGTGCTCCACCGCCTGCGCGATTCCGGCCGACAGCGAGATCCGCACCTCGGGGATACCGGGCACGTGGCGGTTGACGACCACCAGTGGCATCTGGTCCGCCAGTTCGCGCAGCCGGTCCTCGGTGAGCGTGGAGGCCCACAGCACCAGGCCGTCCACCCGCTTGGAGACGGCGGCGATCGCCTCCAACTCGTCCGCCTCGCGCTCGTCGCTGTCGGTGACCAGCACGGTGTAGCCGAGGCGGCGGGCACGGGCCTGCATCGCCTTGACGATCGGCGGGAAGAACGGGTTGGCGATGTCGGGGATGATCAGCCCGAGCGTGCCGGTGCCGCCGCCGCGCAGACTGCGCGCCGCCGGGTTCGGCGCGTAGCCGAGCTTGGTCGCGGCCTCCAGGATGCGCTGCCGGGTCTTCTGCTGGACCTGCTCCGGTGCCGTGAACGCGCGGGAGACCGTCGATACCGAGACGCCCGCGGCGCTCGCCACCTCCCGGATCGTGGTTGCCACGGACCGCCTCCTCGCATCATCGCCACCCGGAGCCTCGCTGCTGCCGGATGCCGTGGATCTTTGCGAACGTTCCCGGAGGTGTCAAGAGTGTTTCCACAATGAAAATTCTCAGTGCAGGAAGGTCTTGCGGAAGGGCGGGGTCATTGCGGATGATGCGTTCTCAGCAAGCCTGATGATGTTGCGGGAACGTTTTCATAGCAGTCTCACGGAGGAGCGGGATGAAGATCACCGGCCTGGAAGTGTTGACCCTCCCCGACCACGGCGACAGCATGATGCTGGTCGTGGTCGACACCGACGAGGGCATCCACGGCCTGGGCGAGGTCGGCATCAGATCCCGGCAGAAGGCGGTGGCCGGCGGGCTGGAACATCTCGCGGAGCTGATCGTCGGCGAGGACCCGCGGCGGATCGAGCGTCTCTGGCAGGTCATGTTCCGGCGGGGCTTCTTCCCGGCCGACCGGATACTCGGCGCCGCCATCGCGGCCGTGGACGTCGCACTGTGGGACATCCGCGGCAAGGCGCTGGGCGTACCGGTGCACGAACTCCTCGGCGGTGCCGTACGGGACCACGTCCCCGCGTATGTGCACGTCGGGGACGATTACCACGACCGCGAACGGTTCCTGGACCGCTGCCGCGCACTGGTCGCCGACGGCTGGGGCCATCTGCGCTTCGCCGCGCCGCACGACCCGGGCGACATCCTGGACGCCCGCCGCTGCCTGCGGGACACGGTCAGCCTCTTCCACCAGGTGCGGGACGCGCTCGGCGACGAGACCGAACTGATCCTGGACGTGCACACCCGGCTCGACCCGCCCGAGGCGGTGACGCTGTGCCGCGAAATCGAGGCGGCCCGCCCGTACTTCGTCGAGGACCCGCTGCGCTGCGAGAACCCCGACAGCTACCGGATGCTGCGCTCCCGCACCGGCGTGCCGCTGGCCGCGGGCGAACAGTACGGCTCCAAATGGGAGTTCAGGACCCTGATCGAGGAGGACCTGATCGACTACGCCCGCGTGGACGTCGGGGTCGCCGCCGGGCTCACCGAGGCGAAGAAGATCGCCGCGATGGCGGAGACCCACCACATCAAGCTCGCCACCCACAACCCCCTCGGCCCGGTCACCGCCGCCTCCTCCCTCCAACTCAACCTGGCCTGCTCGAACATCGCCATCCAGGAGCACCAGACCGACCCCGCCCCGGCCATCGCCGCCCTCTTCCCCAC
>NZ_JACEGK010000011.1:0-35027 GCF_056859195.1 Streptomyces sp. NH27 | reverse complement strand
GGGCAGTGCCGGGCGGGCGGCGCCGGACGCACAACGCGCCGGCCAGGGCGCCGAAGGCGCGCGTGCGGGCTCCGGACGGCGGTCGCCGTCCACCGCGGAGCGCGGCGGCCGGGCCGCCGCAGGCGACGGCCCGGCCGCCCGCTCGGCTGCCCCGCGCGGCAGCGCTTCCACCAAGGACGGCGGCGGCTCCCGGGCCGCGGCAGCGCCGCGCGCCGCCGTCCGCCGCGCGGCCGCACCCTCGTCGGGCCGCCCGCGCCGCAGCTACGTACCGGCCGCCCGGCCGCCCCGCTTCGGGACCGGCGGCAACCGGCCGCGCGGCAGCGCACGGCGCGGCGCGGCACGGCTGCCGAAGCAGGTGCGCGACGCGTGGGACCGCCCGCTCACCGCGTACTACGTGATCCTCGGCGCCGGGCTGCTGATCACCGTGCTCGGCCTGGTGATGGTCTACTCCGCGTCGATGATCCAGGCGCTGCGCTACGGCCTGCCGTCGACGTACTACTTCCGCAAGCAGTTGATGGCCGTGGCGATCGGCTCGGTGCTGCTGTACGCGGCGGCGCGGATGCCGATCCGGCTGCACCGGGCGCTGGCCTACCCGCTGCTGCTCGGCGCGGTGTTCCTGATGTGCCTGGTCCAGGTGCCGGGGATAGGGCAGACGGTCAACGGCAACACCAACTGGCTCTCGATCGGCGGCCCGTTCCAGCTCCAGCCCAGCGAGTTCGGCAAGCTCGCGCTGGTGATGTGGGGCGCCGACCTGCTCGCCCGCAAGAACGAGAAGAAGCTGCTCACCCAGTGGAAGCACCTGCTGGTCCCGCTGGTGCCGGTCGCCGTCCTGGTGCTCGGCCTGATCATGCTCGGCGGCGACATGGGCACCACCATGGTGCTCACCGCCGTCCTGTTCGGCCTGCTGTGGCTGGCCGGCGCCCCCACCCGGCTGTTCACCGGCGTGCTCGCCGCGGCCGGCGTGCTGGCCGCGCTCTTCGTGCTGACCAGCCCCAACCGGATGGGCCGACTGCACTGCATCGCCGCGACCTCGCCCGGCGCCAACGACCAGTGCTGGCAGGCCGTGCACGGCATCTACGCCCTCGCGTCCGGCGGCTGGTTCGGCACCGGCCTGGGGGCGAGTGTGGAAAAATGGGGTGAACTGCCCGAGCCGCACACCGACTTCATCTTCGCCGTGACCGGGGAGGAACTGGGCCTGGCGGGGACGCTGTCCGTACTCGCCCTCTTCGCGGCACTAGGCTACGCGGGTATCCGCGTGGCCGGTCGCACGGAGGACCCCTTCGTCAGGTTCGCAGCGGGTGGCGTGACCACCTGGATCACGGTCCAATCCGTGATCAATGTCGGTGCGGTGCTCGGCCTGCTGCCGATCGCCGGTGTCCCGCTCCCGCTGTTCTCCTACGGAGGCTCGGCTCTCCTGCCGACCATGTACGCGGTAGGGCTGCTGATCTCCTTCGCCAGAAGCGAGCCGGCGGCGCGGGCGGCCCTGGCCATGCGGGAGCGCAACTCCCTGACCGGGGTGATGAAACGGACGATGCGACGGCGTGCCGGAAGGCGGCCGTCGGGAGAGCGGTGAATTTCGGTGCATGTCGTACTCGCCGGTGGGGGGACCGCCGGCCACATCGAGCCGGCGCTCGCGCTCGCCGATGCCCTGCGCAGGCAGGACCCGACCGTGGGAATCACCGCACTCGGCACCGAGCGCGGCCTGGAGACCAGGCTCGTGCCCGAGCGGGGCTACGAACTCGCCCTCATCCCCGCGGTCCCGTTGCCGCGCCGGCCCACCCCCGAACTGATCACCGTCCCCGGGCGGCTGCGCGGCACCATCAAGGCCGCCGAGCAGGTCCTGGAACGCACCAAGGCCGACTGCCTGGTCGGCTTCGGCGGGTACGTCGCGCTGCCCGGCTACCTCGCCGCCAAGCGCCTCGGGGTGCCGATCGTCGTCCACGAGGCGAACGCCCGGCCGGGCCTGGCCAACAAGATCGGCTCCCGCTACGCGCACAGCGTGGCCGTCTCCACCCCTGACAGCAAGCTGCGCGACTCGCACTACATCGGCATCCCGCTGCGCCGCACCATCGCCACCCTGGACCGGGCCGCCGTCCGCCCCGAGGCTCGGCACTCGTTCGGCCTCGACCAGAACCTGCCGACCCTGCTGGTCTCCGGCGGCTCCCAAGGCGCCCGGCGGCTCAACGAGGTGGTGAGCACGGTCGCCCCGCGGCTCCAGCAGTCCGGGGTGCAGATCCTGCACGCGGTCGGCCCGAAGAACGAACTGCCGCGGTCCGACAACATGCCCGGCATGCCGCCGTACCGTCCGGTGCCCTACCTCGACCGGATGGATCTCGCCTACGCCGCCGCCGACATGATGCTGTGTCGGGCCGGCGCGATGACCGTCGCCGAACTCTCCGCGGTGGGGCTGCCGGCGGCGTACGTGCCGCTGCCGATCGGCAACGGCGAGCAGCGGCTCAACGCGCAGCCGGTGGTCAAGGCCGGCGGCGGCCTGCTCGTCGACGACGCGGAGCTGACCCCCGACTGGGTGCTGGGCAACGTCCTGCCGGTGCTCACCGATCCGCACCGGCTGTACGACATGTCGCGCGCCGCCGCGGAGTTCGGCCGCCGTGACGCGGACGACCTGCTGATGCGGATGGTCTACGACGCGATTGCCGCCCGACGGTAACGGGACCACCCGGCTGCCCCGTTCTGCCGGTCGAGGGACCTGCCTGCCGGTGGCCTGCCGGTCGCGTGGTTCCCCGCGCCCCCGGGTGTGTGCGCCTCCTTCCGCGGAAGGACGCCCACCACCGAGGAGCGCGGGGAACCGCGGAACCCTTGCGGCGGGTTGCCGTGACCGCGGACGAACCCGTTGCAGGATAGGAGCACCATCGCTCACCCCGGAGGCCGAGATGACCCGACTGGCATCGCCCGGCGCGAGCCGCGTACGGGGCGGCCCGCACCAACCGTCAGCTCAGCCACCCCGTGGTGTGGTGCGCCGCAGGCGGAACGTACTGCTGCTCGCGCTGGTCGCGTTGACCGTGGTGGGCGGGGGTGGCGGCTACCTCGTGTACGGGTCTCCGCTGCTGCGGGCCGAAGACGTCAAGGTCAGCGGAAACTCCGTATTGACCGATGATCAGATCGTCAGCGCGGCGAAAGTCCCCCTCGGCGGCGCCCTGTTCTCCGTGGACACCGGCGCCGTCCGCAACCGGCTCACCGCCGCACTGCCGAGGATCGACCATGTGGACGTGGACCGCTCCTGGCCGCACACCGTGCAGCTGCGGATCACCGAACGGACCCCGTCGGCCGTGCTCAAGAACGGCACCCGCTTCACCGAAGTCGACCGCGGCGGCGTGCGATTCGCCACCGTCGACCGGGCCCCGCGCGGCGTACCGTTGGTGCAATTGACCGACCCGCGGGCCGCGAGCGTTCGTCAATTCGGCACAAAGGGACTGCTGCGCGCCGCCATTGTCGTCTCGGCCGGGCTGCCGCAATCCCTCAGCGGTCACGCCACCGCGATCCGGGTGCGTTCCTACGACGGCATCACCGTCGAACTCACCGGCGGGCGCGAGGTGGTGTGGGGGAGTTCGGCGAACGGCGTACGCAAGGCGCGGGCGCTCACGGCGCTGATGAAGGCGCAGCCGGACGCGACGCACTACGACGTCAGTGCGCCCACCGCCCCTGCTGCTTCCGGGAGTTGACGCCCGCGAGGCCAGGCGCGACAAGGCGTTCGCACCCGGCTGCGCGAAGGACGGCGTGATCACATAGGGTGAAAAGAAAAACGGGAGGTTCGGCGTGTTCGTTGAACCGCCACCGCTTGTCGACTTAGTGTCTCGTCCCAAGGAAACACATGGGACTGGCGTACTGGTAACCCTAAACTTCAGGGTTAGGGTTCGGAACGGCACCGGCGAGCGTACCGACCGTCCCACACGATTCGTAACTCGAGGCGAGAGGCCTTCGACGTGGCAGCACCGCAGAACTACCTCGCAGTCATCAAGGTCGTCGGTATCGGCGGCGGTGGCGTCAACGCCATCAACCGGATGATCGAGGTCGGTCTCAAGGGCGTCGAGTTCATCGCGATCAACACCGATGCGCAGGCCCTGCTCATGAGCGACGCCGACGTCAAGCTCGATGTCGGCCGCGAACTGACCCGGGGCCTCGGCGCCGGCGCCAACCCCGACGTCGGCCGCAAGGCCGCGGAGGACCATCGCGAGGAGATCGAAGAGGTGCTCAAGGGCGCCGACATGGTCTTCGTCACCGCGGGCGAAGGCGGTGGCACCGGCACCGGCGGCGCCCCCGTCGTGGCCAACATCGCCCGCTCGTTGGGCGCGCTCACCATCGGCGTGGTGACCCGCCCCTTCACCTTCGAGGGCCGGCGCCGCGCCAACCAGGCCGAGGACGGCATCGCCGGCCTGCGGGAGAACGTCGACACCCTGATCGTGATCCCCAACGACCGGCTGCTGTCGATCTCCGACCGCCAGGTGAGCGTCCTCGACGCCTTCCGGTCCGCGGACCAGGTACTGCTCTCCGGCGTGCAGGGCATCACCGACCTGATCACCACCCCCGGCCTGATCAACCTCGACTTCGCCGACGTCAAGTCGGTGATGTCCGAGGCGGGTTCCGCGCTGATGGGCATCGGCTCCGCCCGCGGCGACGACCGCGCGGTGGCGGCCGCGGAGATGGCGATCTCCTCGCCGCTGCTGGAAGCGTCCATCGACGGCGCCCGCGGGGTGCTGCTCTCCATCTCCGGCGGCTCCGACCTCGGCCTGTTCGAGATCAACGAGGCGGCCCAACTGGTCAGCGAGGCAGCCCACCCCGAGGCGAACATCATCTTCGGCGCGGTCATCGACGACGCGCTCGGCGACGAGGTGCGGGTGACCGTCATCGCGGCCGGCTTCGACGGCGGCCAGCCGCCGACCAAGGGCAGCCGGGACAAGCTGGTCGGCGGCAGCTACACCTCGCGCGACGACTCCGGCTCGACGTCCGGCGGCACGACCGGTTCGTCCGGTGCCGGCGCCACCCGGGGCGGCGGCTCCGACGCCGGCCGGCTGACCCCGTCGTTCACGGGCATCGGCAGTGTGCCGACCGCACCGGTCGAGCGCGACCCCGAGCCCGCCGGTGAGCCGGTCGCCGAGAACCACGGCATCCCGTCCGGCCCGCTGGTTCCGCCGGCCCGGCCGTACCAGGACCCGGCCGTCGAGGAACTCGACGTTCCCGACTTCCTGAAGTGACCGCCGGGCAGTGATAGGACACAGCACGGCAGTGGACGGCGCGCGCTTCGCCTTCACCGACAGGTGGGGCGGAGCGAGCGCCGTTCCGTATGACAGCCTCAACCTCGGTGGCGCGGTGGGCGACGACCCGGCCGCGGTCCGGGCCAACCGCGAGCGCGCCGCGCAGGCGCTCGGCCGTGACGCGGACCGGGTGGTGTGGATGCACCAGGTGCACGGCCGCGAGGTGGCGGTCGTCGACCGGCCCTGGGGCGAGCAGCCGGTCCCGGCCGCCGACGCGGTCGTCACCACCCGCGCGGACCTCACCCTCGCGGTGCTCACCGCCGACTGCGTACCGGTGTTGCTCGCCGACCCCGCCGCCGGCGTGGTCGCAGTCGCGCACGCCGGACGGCCCGGACTGGTGGCCGGCGTGGTGCCGGCCGCGGTCGGCGCGATGGTGGCGAACGGCGCACGGCCGGAGCGGATCAGCGCGCTGCTCGGCCCCTCCGTGTGCGGTAAGTGCTATGAAGTGCCCGCCGCGCTCCGGAGTGAAGTCGCAGCCGCCGTACCCGAGTCGTACGCCGAGACGAGCTGGGGTACGCCGGCGCTCGATGTGAGCGCCGGCGTGATCGCCCAACTCGCGCGCTGCGGCGTACGAGTGATGGACGGTCCGGCGGTGTGCACGCTGGAGTCCGCCGACCACTTCTCGTACCGCCGCGACCGCACCACCGGCCGGCTGGCGGGCTACGTCTGGCTCGACGGCGGGCCGGACGGCACGGCCGCCACGGCGCCGGAACGGGTCGGGTGACGGCGTGTCGAGCAGAGCCGAACACATCGCCGCGAACCTTGCGGTGGTACACGAACGGATCGCGCGCGCCTGCGAGGCGGCCGGCCGGGACCGCGACGAGGTCACCTTGATCGTGGTGACGAAGACCTACCCGGCCGAGGACGTGCGCGTGCTGTCCGGGCTCGGCGTGCGGCAGGTGGCGGAGAACCGCGACCAGGACGCCGGGCCCAAGGCGGCCGCCTGCGCCGACCTTCCGCTGACCTGGCACTTCGTCGGCCAGTTGCAGACCAACAAGGCGCGCTCCGTGGTCCGTTACGCTGACCATGTGCACTCGGTCGACCGCCTTCGCCTGGTCGCCGCGCTGTCCACCGCGGCCACCGCCGCGGGCAAGCAGCTCGGCTGCCTGGTACAGGTCGCCCTCGACGCCGAGTCCGGCGACCGGGGCGTACGCGGCGGGGTCGCACCCGACGTGGTGGGCCCGCTCGCGGACGCGATCGCCGGTGCCGACGGGCTACGGCTCGACGGCGTGATGACGGTCGCACCACTGGCGGGGGCATACGCGGGTCAACCCCGCGCGGCCTTCGATCGGTTGGCGGAAATCTCATCCCGCCTGCGCGAGGCGCATCCGGCTGCGAACATGGTCTCGGCAGGGATGAGTCAGGATCTGGACGAAGCGGTGGCCGCCGGAGCGACACATGTACGCGTCGGTACGGCGGTACTCGGAGTCCGTCCCGGGCTCCGGTAACGTCACCAAACAAGTCGGACCACAGCATAAATATGGTGTGGCGGCCGCCCCGAGCGGCGGCCGCGGACCGAACCCCGCTGAGAGGACGCAGAGCATGGCCGGCGCGATGCGCAAGATGGCGGTCTACCTCGGCCTCGTGGAGGACGACGGATACGACGGACCGGGATTCGACCCCGACGACGAGTTCGAGCCCGAGATGGCCACGCCGCCCAGCGGCCGGGTCGACCCGGAGCCCGAACGCGCCGCCCCTCGTAGGCCGCACAGCCAGCACGTGCCGCCGAGCGCGCAGCCGCAGGACGACCCCCCGCGGCTGGTACATGCCCCGGCGCCGCGCGAACCGCGGATCGCCCCAGTGGCATCCATCACACCCGAACGTCAGAACCTGGAGAAGAACGCACCGGTGATCATGCCCAAGGTCGTGTCAGAGCGGGAGCCGTACCGGATCACCACGCTGCATCCTCGGACCTACAACGAAGCCCGTACCATCGGGGAACACTTCCGCGAAGGCACCCCGGTGATCATGAACTTGACCGAGATGGACGACACGGACGCGAAGCGACTTGTCGACTTTGCCGCCGGTCTCGTCTTCGGCCTGCACGGGAGCATCGAGCGGGTGACGCAGAAGGTCTTTCTGCTCTCGCCTGCTAACGTCGACGTCACGGCGGAGGACAAGGCTCGCATCGCCGAGGGTGGGTTCTTCAACCAGAGCTAGCCTGAACCTGGTCTGACCAGGAAGAACGCAACCGCACGACATGTAGGACCCGGCCGGCAGGCCGATGGATGAGCAGGGGAGAGGGAAGCGCGATGAGTGTCGCACTCCAGGTGCTGTACATCGCGCTGTACTGCTTCCTGTTCGTGCTCATCTTCCGATTGGTGATGGATTACGTCTTCCAGTTCGCACGTTCGTGGCACCCTGGGAAGGTGATGGTGGTCCTCCTGGAGGGCACCTACACTGTCACCGATCCGCCACTTAAGCTTCTGCGGCGTTTCATCCCGCCGCTACGTCTCGGGGGCGTGGCGCTCGACCTGTCCTTCTTCGTATTGATGATCATCGTGTACATCCTGATCTCCGTCGTAGGGAGTTTGATGTGAACGGTGCGGGCTCCCGATATGTCGACGATCACGTTGAGGTGAAGAGATGCCGCTGACCCCCGAGGACGTTCGGAACAAGCAGTTCACGACCGTCCGCCTCCGAGAGGGCTATGACGAGGATGAGGTCGACGCCTTCCTCGACGAGGTGGAGTCGGAACTGACCCGACTGCTCCGCGAGAACGAGGACCTGCGGGCCAAGTTGGCCGCCGCGACTCGGGCCGCCGCTGCGAACCAGCAGCAGTCTCAGCAGAACATGCGCAAGCCGGAGCAGCAGGATCGTCCGGTCCCCGCCGCCATATCCGGACCGCAGCCGGTGCAGCAGCAGATGCCGCAGCAGCAGATGGGCCCGCCCCAACTGCCGGGCGGCGCACCGCAGCTGCCGGCTGGACCGAGTGGGCAGCAGCAGCACGGCCCCGGCCCGGGCCAGATGGGGCAGATGGGTCAGCACCCCATGCAGCAGCAAGGCCCCGGCCCGATGGGCCAGATGGGCCAGCACCCGATGCAGCAGCAGGGCCACCCCATGCAGCAGCAGCAGGGCCCCGGCGGTATGCAGGGTCCCGGTGGTCCGGGTGGTCCGGGCATGCAGGGTCCCGGTGGTCCCGGTGGTCCGGGCATGCAGGGTCCCGGTGGTCCCGGTGGTCCCGGCCCGATGGGCCAGCACCCGATGCAGCAGCAGGGCCCCGGTGGCGACAGCGCCGCCCGCGTCCTCTCGCTCGCCCAACAGACCGCCGACCAGGCGATCGCCGAGGCGCGGTCCGAGGCCAACAAGATCGTCGGCGAAGCGCGCAGCCGCGCCGAGGGCTTGGAGCGGGACGCCCGCGCCAAGGCCGACGCGCTGGAGCGGGACGCCCAGGAGAAGCACCGCGTGGCGATGGGCTCCCTGGAGTCCGCGCGTGCGACGCTCGAGCGCAAGGTCGAGGACCTGCGCGGGTTCGAGCGGGAGTACCGCACCCGGCTGAAGTCCTACCTGGAGTCGCAGCTGCGCCAGTTGGAGAACCAGGCGGACGACTCGCTCGCCCCGCCGCGGACCTCTCCGCCGGCACCGTCGTTGCCCTCCGCGCCCTCCATGGGCGGCGGGACGATGAGTGGCAGTAACTCGATGAGTGGCAGCAGCTCGATGGGCGGCAGCAACTCGATGGGCGGGATGGCGCCCGCGGGTGCCGGAGCGATGGGGCACGGCGGTTCCGGTGCGCCTTCCTACGGCGCCGGCGCCGGGCAGAACGGCTCCATGGGCGGCGGGCACACGCCCGGGCCGACGTACGGTGGCCAGCAGCAGATGTCTCCCGCGATGACGCAGCCGATGGCTCCGGTACGGCCGCAGGGGCCGCAGCCGTTGCAGCAGGCGCCGACGCCGATGCGAGGGTTCCTGATCGACGAGGACGACAACTAGGACGTCTTCCACCTGGCACGACAAAGGTCCGGGCCCCCGGGGGAAACACTTCCCCAGCGGGGCCCGGACCTTTGGTGCTCCCTCACCCTGCGGGCGGCGCCGCCCCGTTCACGGGACAGCGGTGCACTTGCGGGAGGACGTCCACCAACCAGGGGCGCTGGGAGTACTCCCAGCGCCCCTGAACTTAACTAGGCCCTCCGCCGAACTTGACTAGGCCCTCCGCAAGGAGAACGTCAGGGACAGACCCTCGTCCGTGAAGGCGGGGCCGAACTCGGGGTCGGGGGCGCCCTGGGAGAAGTCGGTGGCCAGGACCTCCTCGGAGATCAGGGAGCCGTGGGCGTCGAGGGCGCCCGTGACCTCGGGGTCGGTCGAGGTCCAGCGGATCTCGATCCGATCGGCCACGTCGAATCCCGACTGCTTGCGCGCTTCCTGGACGAGCCGGATCGCATCGCGGGCGAGCCCGGCGAGCCGCAACTCGGGTGTGATCGTGAGGTCGAGCGCCACGGTCGCACCGGAGTCGGAGGCGACGGACCAGCCCTCCCGGGGGGTCTCCGTGACGATGACCTCCTCGGGGGCGAGCGTGACCGTCTCACCGTCGACCTCGACACTCGTGGTGCCGCGCTCGCGCAGATCCGCCGACAGGGCACTCGCGTCTGCGGCGGCGACAGCGGCCGCGACCGCTTGGACGCCCTTGCCGAACCGCTTGCCCAGCGCACGGAAGTTGGCCTTGGCGGTGGTGTCGACCAGGGATCCGCCGACCTCGGAGAGGGAGGCGAGCGAGGAGACGTTCAGCTCCTCCGCGATCTGGTCGCGCAGTTCGGACGGCAGCGTGCCGAAACCGCTCGCCGCGACCAGCGCACGGGACAGCGGCTGCCGGGTCTTGACCCCGGACTCCGCGCGGGTGGCGCGGCCGAGTTCGACCAGCCGGCGGACCAGCCGTACCTGCGCGGAGAGCGCCGGGTCGATCCGCGCGGCGTCGGCCACCGGCCACTCGGCGAGGTGGACCGAGTCGGGGGCATCGGGTACGACCGGGACCACCAGGTCCTGCCAGACCCGCTCGGTGATGAACGGCACCAGCGGCGCCATCAACCGGGTGAACGTCTCCAGCACGTCGTGCAGGGTGCGCAGCGCCGCCGCGTCGCCCTGCCAGAACCGCCGCCGGGAGCGCCGTACATACCAGTTGGACAGGTCGTCGACGAAGGCGGAGAGCAGCTTGCCGGCCCGCTGGGTGTCGAAGTCCTCCAGCGCGGCGGTGGTGTCGCGGACGAGCGCGTTGAGCTCGCCGACCAGCCAGCGGTCCAGCAGCGGCCGGTCCGCCACCGCCGGGTCGGCCGCGGACGGCGCCCAGCCGGAAGTGCGGGCGTACAGCGCCTGGAAGGCGACGGTGTTCCAGTAGGTGAGCAGCGTCTTGCGGACCACCTCCTGGATGGTGCCGTGCCCGACCCGGCGGGCCGCCCACGGCGAGCCGCCCGCCGCCATGAACCAGCGCACCGCGTCGGCGCCGTGCTGGTCCATCAGCGGGATCGGTTCGAGGGTGTTGCCGAGGTG
Organism: Streptomyces sp. NH27; assembly: GCF_056859195.1. Classification (NCBI taxonomy): domain Bacteria; kingdom Bacillati; phylum Actinomycetota; class Actinomycetes; order Kitasatosporales; family Streptomycetaceae; genus Streptomyces; species Streptomyces sp. NH27. The sequence continues at coordinate 24,279 of NZ_JACEGK010000011.1, read as the reverse complement.
CTTGGACATCTTGCGGCCGTCCTCGGCGAGGATGTGGCCCAGGCAGACCACGTTCTCGTACGAGGACCGGTCGAAGACCAGGGTGCCGATGGCCATCAAGGTGTAGAACCAGCCGCGGGTCTGGTCGATCGCCTCGGAGATGAACTGCGCGGGGTAGGTCCGCTCGAAGATCTCCTTGTTGCGGTACGGGTAGCCCCACTGCGCGAACGGCATCGACCCCGAGTCGTACCAGGCGTCGATCACCTCGGGCACCCGGGTCGCGGTCTGCCCGCAGTCCGGGCAGGGGAAGGTGACCGCGTCGATGTACGGGCGGTGCGGGTCGAGGCCGGACTGGTCGGTGCCGGTCAGCTCGGTGAGGTCGGCGCGCGAGCCGGCGCAGGTGAGGTGGCCGTCGGCACAGCGCCAGATGGGCAGCGGGGTGCCCCAATAGCGGTTGCGGGACAGCGCCCAGTCCACGTTGTTGTCCAGCCAGTCGCCGTAGCGGCCGTGCTTGACGGTCTCCGGGTACCAGTTGGTGCGCTCGTTCTCCCGCAGCAGCGCGTCCTTGACCGCGGTGGTGCGGATGTACCACGACGGCTGGGCGTAGTAGAGCAGCGCGGTGTGGCAGCGCCAGCAGTGCGGGTAGCTGTGCTCGTACGGCAGGTGCCGGAAGAGCCGGCCGGCCGCGTCGAGTTCGGCGACCAGCGTCTCGTCGGCCTTCTTGAAGAAGACCCCGCCGACCAGCGGCACGTCCGGCTCGAAGGTGCCGTCCGGGCGGACCGGGTTGACCACCGGCAGGCCGTACGCCCGGCAGATCTTGAGGTCGTCCTCGCCGAACGCGGGGGACTGGTGCACCAGTCCGGTGCCGTCCTCGGTGGTGACGTATTCGGCATTGACGATGTAGTGCGCGTCAGGGATGTCCACGTAGCCGAACGGGCGCTGGTACGTCCAGCGTTCCATTTCCCGCCCGGTGAAGCTCTGCCCGGTCGCGGTCCAGCCTTCGCCGAGCGCCTTGCCGAGCAGCGGCTCGGCGACGACCAGTTGCTCGGTCCCGTCGGTGGCCACCACGTACGTCACGTCGGGGTGCGCGGCGACCGCCGTGTTGGAGACCAGCGTCCAGGGGGTGGTGGTCCACACCAGCAGCGCGGCCTCGCCGGCCAGCGGGCCGGAGGTGAGCGGGAAGCGCACGTAGACCGAGGGGTCGACGACCGTCTCGTAGCCCTGCGCGAGTTCGTGGTCGGACAGCCCGGTCTGGTCGCGCGGGCACCAGGGGGCGACCCGGTAGTCCTGCACCAGCAGGCCCTTGTCGAAGATCTGCTTGAGCGACCACCACACCGACTCGATGTACTGCGGGTCCATCGTGCGGTACGCGTCGTCGAGGTCCACCCAGTAACCCATGCGCGTGGTCAGCTCGGTGAAGGCGTCGGTGTGCCGGGTCACCGACGCGCGGCACTTCGCGTTGAACTCCGCGATGCCGTACGCCTCGATGTCCTGCTTGCCGGTGAAGCCCAACTCCTTCTCCACCGCCAGCTCGACCGGCAGGCCGTGGCAGTCCCAGCCGGCCTTGCGGGTCACATGGTGGCCCTGCATGGTCTTGAAGCGCGGGAAGACGTCCTTGAAGACCCGGGCCTCGATGTGGTGGGCGCCGGGCATGCCGTTGGCGGTCGGCGGGCCCTCGTAGAAGACCCAGTCCGGGCGGCCCTCGGACTGCTGGACCGAGCGGGCGAAGGTCTTCCGCTCGCTCCACAGCTCCAGCACCTCGTGTTCGAGGGCGGGCAGGTCGACCTGGGCGGGCACCTGGCGGTACTGCGGTTGGCGCGGCTGGCTCATCAGGGGTTCTTCCTCCGGCGGACGCTTGTCGCTTGTCGCGTTCTTCCGTCGGAGGGACGAGAGCCTGTGCCGGCGCTCCCGCGGTACCACCCTCCTTGGCGGTGTGCCGGGCCCGTACGGGACCCACCGCCCCCTCATTGGGGTCGCGAGGCCGGTTCTACCAGCGGACGGGCGCCGCAATCGCTGCGCGCCCGTGGGCCTTCTTCCGGCGGCTCCGGGGTGATCTTCGCACCGCGCACACCCCCGGGCTTCCACCGTCCCCGGGTCGCTCATGGCTGCGTGCGGCGCTACTCGTCCCATCCACGCCTTTCGCTGCGCCCAGTGTACGGGGCCGGGTGCCGCGCCCGCGCACGGTTTTCCCCGGCTGCCACGCCCGCCGGCAGGCCCGCCCGCGCCGGATACCGACTGACCCTAATGGCCGTCTTTGTTACGAAATGCGGCATGGTTCGCGGCTTGCGGCGGAATACCTGACGGTGGGCTGGGCACAACGGATGCAGACCGGTTCCCCGCCGAGGGGTGGCGGTCGGCCCGGCAGCGCGCCCGTTGCCGCGGATCGATGACCGATTTACCGTTTCCGGCACGATTCGCGCACAAGATCACTGACGTGAAGGGGTCGCGGCCATGGTCGAGAAGAAGCCCGCCACCAAGAAGGCGCCCGCCAAGAAGACCACGGCCAAGAAGGCGGCGGCCACGAAGGCGGTCGGCAAGAAGGCCGCCGCGAAGAAGACTTCGGCAGCTCAGCGGCCGAAAGCCGAAACGGCGTCTGCCGGCGAGGCTGGGACGAGGAAGACAGGAGCCCGCAACGTGGGAGCTAAGAAGACCGTGGCCGGGACGGCCGACTCCGCGGTGCCCGCGGCGCGGAACGCGGCGGAGCCCGGCGGCCTCGCGGTGCTGCCGGGGGAGGACCCCTGGACCCCCGAGGAGGTCGAGGAGGCGAGGTCGGAACTGCTCGCGGAGGTGAAGCGGCTCAAGGCGGAGATCGTCTCCTCCGAGGCCGCCGTCGCCGGCCTGCTGCGCGACTCCGGGGACAGCGCGGGGGACGAGGCCGACACCGGGTCCAAGAACATCACCCGCGAGTCGGAGTTGGCGCTCGCCGCGAACACCCGGGAGATGCTCACCCAGGCGGATCATGCGCTGCGCCGGCTCGACGAGGGTACGTACGGGCTCTGCGAGGTGTGCGGCAAGCCCATCGGGAAGGCCCGAATGCAGGCGTTCCCCCGGGCGACCCTGTGCCTCGACGACAAGCAGCGCCAAGAGCGCCGCTGAGCCCTGCGGGCGGCGGCGCCCCTGACCCCCCGGGGTGGTGCGTTCTGTCGGTTGAGGGAATACCTGCCGGTGGGTGGCTGGTCGCGCCGTTCTCCCCCAGGGCTTCGCCTGGGTGGTAGCCCCACGCGCCCCTTAGTTTGTGCGGCTCTTCCGCGAAAGAAGACCGGCCCTGAAGGGGCGCGCGGAACGGCGCGGCCAGTCCACCACTCACAGGTGGTCCCTGAACCGACAGAACGGGGCAGCCCGGGGGGTCGGGGGCCCTTGGTACCCTCGCACAGAGGGTCGGGCACACAAGGCTAGGGACTGACGTGACGGAAGCGGAGCGCACCATCACCACACCGGAGACGCCGGACGCGGAGGCGGGCGCGGACGGGGCCACCGAGGCCGCGCCGGCGCCGCGCGGCAGGCGCCGGGTCGCGGTGCTGATAGGCGTGGCGGCACTGGCGTACCTGCTGGACCTGCTCTCGAAGCTGTGGGTGGTGCACAGCCTTGAGAACCACGATCCGATCAACATCTTCGGCCACTACCTGCGGCTGGACGCGATCAGGAACGGCGGCGCGGCCTTCAGCATCGGCCAGGGCATGACCATCGTGTTCACGGTGATCGCCACCGGCGTCATCGTGGTGATCGTCCGTCTCTCCCGTCGCCTTTACAGCGTCCCGTGGGCGATCGCGCTCGGCCTGCTGCTCGGCGGAGCCTTCGGCAACCTGACCGACCGCGTCTTCCGCACCCCCGGCGGCTTCCAGGGGCGGGTGGTCGACTTCATCGAGCCCGAGCACTTCGCGATCTTCAACCTCGCCGACTCCGCGATCACCTGCGGCGGCGTCCTGATCGTGCTGCTCTCCTTCCTCGGCATCGAGCCGGACGGCAAGCGCCAGCAGCGCGAGGACTGACTCAGGGCTCCGGGCCCCGCGCCCGTACGTCCCGCCCGTACCCCTGCCCGGGGACCGTTCGCCGGCCGCCCGGAGACCGCCCGGCGTCCAGGCCGCGCCGCGTCCGGCATACTCGACCGGGTGAGTACGCTTCCCGAGGTCCGCTCCCTTCCCGTGCCCGACGGCCTGGAGGGCGAGCGCGTCGACGCCGCCATCGCCCGTATGTTCGGCTTTTCCAGGACGAAGGCCGCCGAGTTGGCCGCGGCCGGGAAGGTGTCGATCGACGGGGCAGCGGCGGGCAAGTCCGAGCGGGTGCACGGCGGGGCGTGGCTCGAAGTGGAGATGCCGGCGCCGGCCGCCCCCGTACAGATCGTCGCCGAGCCCGTCGAGGGCATGGAGATCGTGTACGACGACGAGGACGTGGTGGTCGTCGCCAAGCCGGTCGGGGTCGCCGCGCACCCCAGCCCCGGGTGGACCGGGACCACCGTGATCGGTGGGCTGGCCGCCGCCGGGTACCGCATCTCGACCTCGGGTGCCGCCGAGCGGCAGGGCATCGTGCACCGGCTGGACGTGGGCACCTCCGGGCTGATGGCCGTGGCCAAGTCCGAGCGGGCGTACACCCGGCTCAAGCAGCAGTTCCGCGACCGCGTGGTCGACAAGCGCTACCACGCCCTGGTGCAGGGCCACCCCGACCCGATGAGCGGCACCATCGACGCGCCGATCGGCCGGCACCCCACCCACGACTACAAGTGGGCGGTGACCGCCGAGGGCAAGCCGTCCGTGACGCATTACGACCTGATCGAGGCGTTCCGCTCGGCGAGCCTGCTCGACATCAAGCTGGAGACCGGCCGCACCCACCAGATCCGGGTGCACATGTCCGCGCACCGCCACCCGTGCGTCGGCGACCTCACCTACGGGGCCGACCCGACGCTGGCCAAGCGGCTCGGGCTGACCCGGCAGTGGCTGCACGCGGTGCGACTGGGCTTCGAGCACCCCGCCGACGGCGAGTGGGTCGAATTCGAAAGTACGTATCCCGAAGACCTCCAGGCTGCGCTGGACGTGGTGAGGGCCGACAGCCAGTAACCGCGTGGCAACCTAGCGGAGTGGATCAACTCGCGCTCTTCTTCGCGGTCACGCTGGCCGCGATCGTCATGGTGCCGGTGGCGGAGCGGATCGGGCTGCCCTCGCCGGTGCTGATGACCTTGGTGGGCGGCGTCCTTGCGTTGATCCCGCAGGTACCGAACATCGAGATCAACCCCGAGCTGATCCTGCCGCTGGTGCTGCCGCCACTGCTGTACGCCTCCGTGCAGCGCACGTCATGGCGGCAGTTCGCGGCGAACCGGCGGGCGATCTTCCTGCTGGCGGTCGCGCTGGTGTTCTTCACCACCGCCGCGGTCGCGGCCGTCGCCAACGCGGTGGTGCCCGGGATCACGCTGGCCGCCGCCGTCACCCTGGGCTCCCTGGTGGCGCCGCCGGACCCGGTCGCGGCGACCGCGGTGGCCGGCAGCCTCGGCCTGCCCCGCCGGATGATCTCCATCCTGGAAGGCGAGGGGCTGTTCAACGACGTCACCGCGATCGTGCTCTACCATGTGGCGGTCGCGGCGGTCCTCTCCGGCCACTTCTCGCTGCCGCACGCCATCCTTGAGTTCGTCCTGTCGGCGGTGGTCGCGGTCGCGGTCGGGCTGGCGCTCGGCTGGGGCGCCAACAAGCTGATGGGCGTGGTCGGCGACGCCACCTTGCAGATCGGCCTGTCGCTGCTGGTGCCGTTCGCGTCGTACACGATCGCCGAGGGGCTGCACGGCTCCGGGGTGCTCGCCGTGCTCACCGCGGCGCTGTTCCTCGCCGAGTACGCCTTCGAGGCCGACGACGTGACCGCGCGACTGGCCGGCAACACCTTCTGGGAGATCGTCGACACCCTCGTGACCGGGGTCGCGTTCGGGTTGATCGGCCTGGAGATGCACCACGTCTTCAGCGTCGGGGCCGGCAACTGGGGGCCGCTGCTCCGCGACGCCGGGCTGGTCGTCGCCGTTGTGGTCGGCATCCGGCTGATCTACCTGCTGCCCGCCGCGGCCATCGCCAAACGGCTGCACAAGCTGCGGGACATGGACGAGGACATCCCCCTGACCTGGCGCGAGACCGTCACCATGTGGTGGGCCGGGATGCGCGGGGTGGCCTCGGTCGCCCTCGCGCTGGCGATCCCGCTCACCACGGACCACGGCGACCCCTTCCCCGCCCGCGCCCAACTGCTCTTCATCGCCTTCTGCGTGGTCCTGGTCACCCTTGTGATCCAAGGGCTCACGCTGCCCTGGCTGGTCCGCACGCTCGGGGTGACCGGGGACATCGAGGTCGAGCACGACCAGGAACGCGCGCTCGCGCTGCGCGCGATGAAGGCGGCCAGGAAGCGGCTCAAGGAGATCGAGACGGCGGAGGACCTCGACGAGGAACTCGCGGAGATGCTCTACTACCGGGCGATCGACCTCGGCGCCCGCATCTCGCCCGACGTCATCGACGACGAGCGGCGCGAGAGCCATGCGGGGCGCGCCAAGCGGATCAAGGCGCTGCGCCGTATCCAGGACGACATGCTCTCCGCGGCCCGGCACGAAGTGCTCGCCGCGCGCAGCGAGTCGGGGTCGGACCCGGAGATCGTGGACCGGGTGCTGAGGCATCTCGATCTGCGTTCCATGCGGGGGGTTTGACGGGACCCTCCGGGGGTGCCTGGTTGCTGTTGGTTGAGGGACCACCTGCCGGTGGGTGGTTGCGCGCGCAGTTCTCCCCCAGAGCTTCGCCTGGGTGGTACCCCCACGCGCCCCTGATTTTGTGCGGCTCTTCCGCGAAAAGAGGGTCACAAACTCCGGCGGCGCTACGTGGCGGGGTTGGGCGGAGGGTCCTGCACGCGAATGCTGACGCGGGGGAGGGCGTAGGGGTGTTCGGTGCGGAGCCAGTCGATGAGTTGTTCGCGGACGAGGCAGCGGAGCGCGAAGATGTCGCCGGCGTCCTTGGCGGTGGCGACGGCGCGGACCTGGACGGTGGTGGGGGTGGTGTCGTAGACGACCAGGCTCCAGGCGCGGTGGTCCCACTCGGTGGCCTGCTCGAGTATCTCCAGCAGGCGCTTGCGCATGAGGTCGATGGGCGCGGTGTGGTCGAGGTGGAGGAGGACCGCGCCGGTCATCCGGGGGTCGCCGCGCGACCAGTTCTCGAACGGCTTGCTGGTGAAGTAGGAGACGGGCATGGTGATCCGCCGCTCGTCCCAGGTGCGTACGCTCAGGAAGGTGAGCGTGATCTCCTCGACCTCGCCCCACTCGCCGTCGACGACCACGGTGTCGCCGATCCGCACCATGTCCCCGAAGGCGATCTGGAGCCCGGCGAAGAGGTTGCTGAGGGTGGACTGCGCGGCCACACCGGCGACGATGCCGATGATGCCGGCCGAGGCCAGGACGGACGCGCCGACGGCCCGCATCTCCGGGAACGTGAAGAGCATCGAGGCGACCGCGATCACCCCGACGATCGCGGTCAGCACCCGCTGGATGAGGGTGAGTTGGGTGCGCAGTCGGCGGATCTTCGGCACGCTGTGCGCGGTCGCGGCGTAGCGGGCGTAGGAGGAGTCGATGACGGCGGCCGCGACCCGGACCACCAACCAGGCCGACGCGGCGATCAGCACCAGGGTGAGCGCTTGGCCGATCGCCGTCGCGTGCTCGTCCTCGAAGTGCGCGGCGTGGTACGCGCCACGCAGCAGCGCCGTGCAGAGCACCACCTGCGTCGGCAGCCGGCAGCGGCGCAGCAGGTCCCACAGCGGGGTCTCCGGGTGCCGGGCGTCGGCCGAGCGCAGCGCCCGGTCGCCTATCCAGCCGACCAGCAGCGTCAGCACGACCGCCGCGCCGACCACCACGACCGGCCGCAGCGTGCTCTCCATGCCTACCACCTGCTCTTCTTCCTGTCCGTCGGCAGCCCCGTAGGGCACCTGTGTACGGTGTCCGGCCCGCCGCTGGCAACTGGCACCATGGGACCCGTACCCGACGGACTGTGAATGAAGGCCCCTTGTGACATCTGCGACGATCGTGCTGCTGCACTCGACCTACGGGCCGCGGCCCGCCGTGCACTCCGCGGCCGAGCGGCTGCGCGCCGCCGGCCACGAGGTGTACGTGCCGGACCTGTTCGACGGGCGGGTGGCGGACAGCGTCGAGGACGGCCGGAAGATCCGCGACGAGATCGGCAACGAGGAGTTGCTGCGCCGGGCGATCGTCGCCGCCGCCCCGCACTCCGAACAGGGCCTGGTCTACGCGGGCTTCTCGATGGGCGCCGCGCTCGCGCAGAACCTCGCGCTCGGCGACGAGAAGGCCCGCGGGCTGCTGCTCCTGCACGGCACCTCGGACATCGCCGACGACGCGGCCACCGACATCCCGGTGCAACTCCACGTCGCCGACCCGGACCCCTTCGAGCCGGACGACTGGCTGAACGCGTGGTACCTGCGGATGCGGCGGGCCGGCGCCGACGTGGAGGTCTTCCGCTACCGCGGCGCCGGCCACCTCTACACCGACCCCGACCTCCCCGACTACGACGAGGAGGCCGCCGAGCGCACCTGGTCGATCGCGCTGGACTTCCTGGCGGACCTGTAGGGCTTCCCGCGGCAGCAGGAGGCCCGGCCCCCCGAACGCGGGGGGACCCGCGGGGCACGCGGCCGGCCGGAGTGCGGCCGGCCGCGTCCCGGCGGCTACTTGAGGTCGGCCTGGATTCCGGCCGTCACGGTCGCGACCGGCACGCCGTTGACGCTCACGTTCTTGCCGTTCACGTGCACCGTCGGGGTGCCGCTGATGCTGTTGTCGTCCAGGTACTTCTCGAACACGTCGCTGGTGTCCAGCGCCCACTTGTCGTAGGTGCCGTTCGTCACCGCGTCCGAGAACTTCGTGTTGCCCTTGAGCGCCGGGATCTTCTGCGCGATGGAGACCAGCTTGGCGGGCTTGCCGAAGGTGTCGACCGTCTCGTCGGGGTGGACCGCCTTGGAGTACAGCAGGGAGCGGAACTGCTCGAACGCGTCCGGCGACACGTTCAGTGCGGCGCCCAGCGCGCTGAGTGCCTGCTTGGAACCGACGCCGCCGTTCCGGTCGAGGAAGGTGCCGATGTGCAGCACGATCTTGTACTTGCCGTCCTTCGCGCCTTGGAGCACCGCCGCGCCGGACTCCTGCTCGTAGGAGGCGCAGTAGGGGCAGCGCATGTCCTCCCACTCTTCGACGGTGTTCTTGTTGTTCGGGTCGCCGATGGTGATGACGGTGCCGTTGGTGCCCGAGGTGTTGGCCGGCTTGACCAGCGGCTTCTTCGCGGCCGCCTTCCACTTGCTCGGCGTGCTGGGCTTGTTGGCGTTGTTGACCGCCACGGCTATGCCGCCCGCGGCCGCCAGCACCACCACGACGCCGACACCGACGAGGAGTTGGCGGCGGATCTTCGCGCGCTTGGCTTCCTTCTCGCGCTCGAGGCGCAGCCGCTCGCGGGCGGCCGCCTTGTTCTGCTTGCTGTTCCTGGTGCTCATGGCTGGATGTCTCCGAGTGAAGTACGCGTGAATGTGGGAGAGGACGTGCGGGTCGGGCCGGCTGCCGGGTCAGGCAGCGAGCGCGAGCGGCGGTCCTCGGCGTACGACGGAGTGCAGCAGCGGCCGGGCGGCGAGATGGCCGGCGGCCCGGGCGGCGGGGCGGACCCGGCCGGGAGTGGTGCCCGCCATGGCGCCGGCGGCGGCGACCGCGAACAGCAGCGGGCGGAACGCGGCGACGGCCACCGCCCGTAGCAGGCGGTGCACCGCGGTCTCACCGCGCCGCAGCCACCAGGACGCGAGCAGGCCGACCGCGACGTGGACGGCCAGCAGCAGCCACGGCAGCGCCGAGGTGCTGGCGTGGGCGGTGGCGGCCTGCGCGGGCGAGACGGTGGGAAGCTGCGAGCCGACCTGGCCGCCGTGGCAGACGACCGCCTCGTGCAGCGACCGCCACGAACCGGTGACAGGGCCGCCGTCGGGCCCGTAGCAGGACTTCTGGCCGGAGGTGAAGGCGGTGTCCACGGCCAGTTCCAGCGGCACCATCATCCCGCTGATCGCCCAGAAACCGCGCTCGCGGCCGCCGAGCGCGTAGGCCAGCGCGAAGACGGCCACGAAGGCGCACAGGACGACGGGCAGCGGCAGCGGGGTGCGGGCCATCAGGACGTGCGAGGTGGAGGAGAGCGTGACGCAGAGCGCGGCGAACAGGGCGGCGCGCGCCGCCCTCAGCCGCGGACGTATCTCGCCCATGGTCTCCATGGGCACAGAGTGTGCCACGCGGACCTGTATGTGTGACCTAAAGGTCGGATAACAACACGAGATGCTGTCGGCCCACCGCCGCCACCGGGCGCCCCCACGCGTATGCGCTGCTCAGCCATCTCAACTGGTGCCGCCGGATGGGCATCAAGATGCCCCGGATGTGAACGGGTCGGACGCCGACTTCACCCCGAGCGGTGGCGGCGTGATCGACTTCGGCCGCACCGCGGTGCGCAACGTCGCCGGCTACGCACCGGCGCCCACCCAACTCGTCGAGGGCGCCGTGGTGTTCGTCAAGGCGCGGCCGACAAGCGTGGGACGTGCCGCGGCCGGTCGCCGTGGAGCCGGTGGAGTTGGTGGCGTCGTCGGAGTCGACGGTGCCCGACCCGATGGACATCGGGCGCCGACGGACGAACGCGGGGGCGCCCCCGAAGGGCACCCCCGCGTCCGTCAAGTGCTCGTGCGGCGCGATCAGTTGTGGCCGAACTTCTTCTGGTGCTTGCGCGAGACGTGCGTGGTGGCGGGCATCATGTGCTCCTCGGCCTGGGTGCTCTTGCTGTGCTGCTCCTGGGCCTCGCTCGCCGGGTTCGACCGCTCGTCGTGGTGTTCGCGCTGCGGACGGCGCTGGTTCTTGTTCTTAGCCACGATCGTGCCTTCCTAGTGAGGGGATGTTGGCCGATGGGCCGCAATCAGACTTACATGTGGGGACGAAGGCCGCATTTCGGGCAGTTGGGGAAGCGGAGGGCCAGAAAAAACCGCCGACCGCCACGCCGAAGATCGCGTTCGCGGTCATAACCCCCGAGCATTCGGGCACACTCGGGGGAAGCTCAGGGGGCATCCGTGCCGGGGGTCGACCGGAAGAGGTGCAACATGGACCGCTGCGTCGTCCTGGTGGACGCCGGGTATCTGCTGGGCGCAGCGGCGAGCCTGCTGGCCGGCGAACCGTCGCGTTCGAGGATCACGGTTGATCATGCCGCCGTGGTCGCCGGCCTGCGCGAACGCGCCGAAGTGGAGACCGGCCAGCCGCTGCTGCGGATCTACTGGTTCGACGGCGCACCCGACCGGGTTCCGCAACCCGAGCACCGCCGGCTGCGGGTGATGCCGCGGGTGACGGTCCGGCTCGGCGCCCTCACCCGGACGGACGGCAGGTGGGCGCAGAAGGGCGTCGACGCCGCGATGCACGCCGAACTGTCCGAACTGGCCCGCAACCGGGCCTGCTCCGACGTGGTGCTGGTCACCGGCGACGGCGACCTGCTGCCCGGCATGATGTCGGCCAAGGAGCACGGCGTGGCCGTCCACCTGTGGGCCGTGCAGGCCGCAGACGGCGACTACAACCAGTCGGAGGACCTGGTCGCCGAGGCCGACGAGCGGCGCGTGCTCGACCGGGAGTGGATCACCGCGGCGATCCGGGCCAAGGAGATCGCCGGCGCCTGCGGGCCCGCGCCCGGGCCCCGCCCCGGTGTGCGCCCGGAGATCGCCGCGATCCTGTCCGCGCCGCTGCCGGAGTCCACCGGCTCCCGGCACCCCGTCGACACCCCTTCGAAGAACGGCTCCACGCCCGCCGAGCACCCCGACGACGACGCTGCGGCCGCCCCGCCCGGCAAGGGGGTGCCCACGCCCAAGGATCTCGCGGACCTCGGCCGCACCCACGCGGCCCCGCCGCCACCCGCGGCCCACCCCGCGCCGAGCACCCTGCGGTGGTCCTCCGACAAGGGCTGGACCGAACGGCCCGGCGCCGACCAGCCCGACACCTCCGGGCTGCCGACCCTCGCGCAGCTCACCACGGCGGAGCAGCGCTGGGCCGACCGCGAGGCCGACATCACCGCGGTCAGCGGTGATCCCTACGAGGTCGGGCAGGTGTTCGCCCGCCGCTGGATCGCCCGGGTCGGCGATCCGACCCACCTCCAGCATCTGTCCACCCACTACCCGCGCGTGCCGCACCGGCTCGACGGCGAACTGCTCCGGTACGCCGCCCGCTTCGGGTTGCTGGCGCACACGGATGACCAGATCGACGAGAATGATCGCTACGCGATCAGGGCGGGATTCTGGCGCGAGTTCGACGCGGCCGCCACCCCGGACTAGTGCCGTGACCGGCGAGGTTCGCCCGGTAGGCGAGGCGTGCTGGCGTGGTCGTCCGCAAGGCGCCGCAGCGGCCTCGTAGTGGGCCTACTCGGCTGATGCGGCAACGCCGTGGACGGCCGCGCCAGGGCGGCGAGCGGCGCAAACCTTGCCGGGAGGGGCACCAGCTCGCCCCTCGGGTTGGCCCGCCCCCTCGGCGGTCGGGTGCGCCCTTCCCGGGCCGCGGGCCCAGCCCCCGCGGCGGGTTCGCCGGACCGCCGGGCGGTGGGTGAGTGCTCGCGCAGTTCCCCGCGCCGCAGCTGGGTTGCCCTCGCCCGCAAGGGCGCCCGTGGTGCGGGAAGGGGTTGCCCTCCTCCGCAAGGGCAGCCCCGGTCCGTTGAGGGGCACCGCCCTCCGCAAGGGCGACCCAGGCCCGTTGAGGCGGCACCGCCAAGCGCAAGGGCACCCCGTTTCGTGGCGAACCTGGCGGAGCGCGTACTGTCGGTGCTCGTGAGGACGCGCACCGAGACACGGGCGAGACCGGCGGTAGCCGCGTGCTCCGTACGCGGTCTCGTACGGACCTACCCGGGCGGACGGGGGCGCCGTGGCAGGGACATCCCGGCGGTGCGTGCGAACGACGGCATCGACCTGGACGTGCGCGCCGGCGAACTCTTCGGCATCCTCGGCCCGAACGGCGCGGGCAAGAGCACTCTGGTCCGGCAGCTCACCGGCCTGCTGCGGCCGGACGCCGGCAGCATCGACCTGCTCGGCCACGACCTCGTCAAGCACCCCGAACGCGCCGCGCGGCTGATCGGCTACCTCGGTCAGGAATCCACCGCGCTGGACGAACTGACCGTGGCGCTCGCCGCCGAGACCACCGGTCGGCTGCGCGGGATGGACACGGCCGCGGCCCGCGCCGCCCGTGACGCGGTGCTGGACGAGCTGGGGCTCGGCCCGATAGCGGCCCGCCCGATCAAACGGCTCTCCGGCGGCCAGCGCCGCCTCGCCTGCTTCGCCGCGGCCCTCGTCGGCCCGCGGCCGGTCCTCGTCCTGGACGAGCCCACCACCGGCATGGACCCGATCGCGCGCCGCGCGGTGTGGTCGGCGGTCGACCGTCGCCGTACCGAGCACGGCGCCACGGTCCTGCTGGTCACCCACAACGTCATCGAGGCCGAGACGGTGCTGGACCGGGTCGCGGTGCTCGACCAGGGCCGGGTCATCGCCTGCGACTCGCCCGCCGGGCTGCGCTCCCTCGTCGAGGGCGAGGTGCGGCTGGACCTGGTGTGGCGGCACGAACCGCCGGTCGACCTGCCCGCGGTGGCCGCGCTGCGCCTCCTCGCGGAGGTCTCCGGCCGCCGCTGGACGCTGCGGCTGCCGCAGGAGCGGGCCAGGGCCGCGGTCGCGGAGGTCACCGGCGGCCCGGCGTTTTCCGCGCTGGACGACTTCACCTTGGCGATGCCCAGCCTGGAGGACGTGTACCTGGCGCTCGGCGGCAGCGGCGAGGGACTGGTGAAGGTATGACGGTGGTCGCTCCGGCCGAGACCGAGCCCGGCGAGCGGGTCGGCGGCGGGATCACCCCGCTCGCCCCCAAGGCCCGGCTGTGGCCTGCGCTCGGCGCGGTCTACCGGGCCCAGCTCTCCCGCGCCCGGGTGGCGCGCATCCCGCTGCTGTTCGTCGCCACCTTCCAGTCCATCGGGATCATGGTGATGCTGCGGGGCGTGGTGCACGCCGGGGACGGCGAGGCGGCCCGCGCGGTGGTGGCGGGCTCCAGCGTGCTGGTGGTCGCGTTCGTCGCCCTGAACCTGCTCGCCCAGTACTTCGGCCAGCTGCGTGCCTCCGGCGGGCTCGACCACTACGCGACGCTGCCGGTGCCGCCGGCCGCGGTCGTGCTCGGCGCGGCCGGCGCGTACGCCTCCTTCACCGTGCCCGGCACCCTGGTCACCGCGGTCACCGGGTGCGTGCTGTTCCATCTCGGCCTGGCCAACCTGTGGGTGCTGGTGCTCGTGGTGCCGCTGGCCGGGGCCGCGATGTCCGGGCTCGGTGCGGCCTTCGGGCTGCTCGCGCCCCGCCAGGAGATCGCCACGCTGCTGGGCCAGCTCGGCATGTCCGCCGCGTTGCTGCTCGGGGTGCTGCCCGCCTCGCACATGCCCACGCCGGTCGGCTGGGCCCGCGACCTGCTGCCGTCCACCTACGGGGTGGAGGCGTTCGCCCGGACCTTCGGGCACGGCGGCACCGACTGGGCCGCGGTCGCCGGGGATCTGACGGTGTGCGCGGCCGTGGGGGTGGCCTCACTGGCCGTGGCGACCTGGGCGTACCGCAGGGCCGCCTGCCGCTGAACGGCCGATGGCGCGGTTGCCAGGAACACCTGGCACGATGGCACCCGTGACCGCTCCTCTGACTCCTCCCGAGCCTCCGCACTCCGGGCCCCCGCAGCCCGGGCCCTCGCAGTCCGAGCCCTCGCAGTCCGAGCCCTCGCAGTCCGAGCCCTCGCAGTCCGAGAGCCAGCACAGCCCGCAGGGTCCGGACAGCCCGCAGGATCGGCAGGACCCGGGCGGCCCGCAGCTCTCGCCGTACCTCGTCGGAGGCGGCGACGGCGACGGCGCCACGCTCGCGCCGTACAAGGTCGAGCCGGACCGGGACCCGGTGCGCACCGCGCTGCGGAACGGGCTGATCGTCGCGGTCCTCGTCGCGATCTGCGGGATCATCCTCGGGCTGTTCTGGCTGTGGCTGTCGCCGCGGGTGCCGATGGTCTCCGACGGGCAGGCGGTCTACCTCAAGGACACCGAGGGCGAGGAAGCGATCGGCGGGGACGGCACCTTCGTGCTGATCGCGCTGATCCTGGGCGCGCTCACCGCGGCCGCGGTGTTCTGGCGGTACCGCAGGGGCGGCCTCGGGGTCGTGTTCGGCCTGGCGGTCGGCGGCGCGGTCGCCTCCGTCATCGGCTGGCGGCTGGGCGTGTGGCTCGGCCCGACCACGGACATCGTCGCGCACGCCAAGCAGGTCGGGCCGAAGGTGGTCTTCGACGGCCCGCTGGAACTGCGCGCCAAGGTCGCGATCGTGGTCTGGCCGGCCGCCGCGATGCTGGTGCACACCGCGCTGACCTATGCGTTCGGGCCACGCGACGAGTCATACACGGGTACCTGGACGGAGTGAGTCAGCCGCGGGTGCCCGGACGGAGCAGCGGGGCGGTGGCCGCGGCGGTGAGCTCCACCAGCGCGGCCGGTGCCAGCTCCACCTCCAGGCCCCGCTTCCCCGCGGACACGAAGACCGTCGGATGGGACAGCGCGGTGGCGTCCACCACCGTCGGCAGCGCCTTGCGCTGGCCGAGCGGGGAGATGCCGCCGCGCACGTAGCCGCTGCTCCGCTCGGCCGCCGCCGGATCGGCCATCGCCGCGCGCTTGCCGCCGGCCGCGGCCGCCAGCGCTTTGAGGTCCAGCGAGCCGGACACCGGCACCACCGCCACCGTCAGCGCGCCGTCCACCTCCGCGACGAGCGTCTTGAACACCCGGCCCTGGTCCGTGCCGAGCGCGGCCGCGGCCTCCTCGCCGTAGGACAGCTCGGAGGACGGGTCGTGCGCGTAGGCGTGCAGGGTGTAGGGCACGCCGGCCTCTTCGAGGACACGCAGCGCGACGGTCGCCGGGGGTCCCCCCGCCGAAGGCAGGGGGAGAGTTCCGCCGGTACGGGATTTCTTCGCCATGACCGAAAGCCTGCCAGGTCAGTTCGCGCAGATCGGCTGCTGGGTCAGGTCCACCGCCGGCAGCGACGGCAGCTTCGCGATGACCGCGCTCTCCCGGCGCAGCAACCGCAGCTCCTCGGTGAGCCGGGCGGTCGCGTCCGGTGCCTCCAGCAGCAGCTGCTTCGCCGGCGTCTCGGCGATCATCGTGGCCGCCACCAGATACGACAGCACCGTCGGATTGTCGGTGAACTCCTGCGAGGACAGGCTGCGTTCACGGGACCCGGCCAGCCGCTTCTGGTAGGTGCGGAAGGCCCGGGTCACCTCGGGCGCCAGCGCGCCCGCCCCGCTGCCCGCCTCCTCCGCCAGCTCCTCGACCTCGGCGGTCAGGTACTCCCCGGACGCGTCCACCGACACCAGCCGGAACCGTACGATGCCGGTCGCGTGCATCCGGAAGCCGCCGTCGCCGCTGTCCACGATGTCGGCCACGTCGGCGACACACCCGAAGCCGTACAGCGCCGCGAGCGGGTCGTCGCCCAGGCCCGCGGCCGGACCGGTGGCCCGGCCCTCCTGACCGGTCGGCGCGATCTCCTGGCCGTTTTTGATCGCCACCACTCCGAACCGCCGCGGCATGTCCTCCGGCAGCGCCCGCAGGTCGCGCACCAGCGCGCGGTAGCGCTCCTCGAAGACGTTCAGCGGCAGTACCAGCCCTGGGAACAGCGGCGAACTGAGCGGGAAGAGCGGAAGGCGATCGGTCACAGCGGCCAGCGTACGGGCAGTAAGCCCCCGTTCGGCACCCTTCCCGGCAGCCGCGTCCGACCTGCGGCGCGACCCGTGCCGGAGCGGCGAAGCGCGGGCGCGGAGACAGCCCGCCGGGCGCGCCTCGGCGACCGTGGACCGTATCACGGAGTGGAACCGCGCAACGGTGGTGCCGAGCGGGTCTCTACACTTGGCAGCGTGATCTCCCGAATCGATCTGCGCGGTGCCGCCTTCCCCGAGGGCGGCATCGACCGCGACCTGCTGCCCCGGGCCGAGTTCGACGTGGAGGCCGCGCTCGAAGCCGTGCGGCCGATCTGCGAGGACGTCCGCCATCGTGGCAGCGCCGCGGTGATCGACTACGGCGAGCGGTTCGACGGGGTGCGGCCGGAGCGGCTGCGGGTGCCCGCGCAGGCCCTCGCCGACGCCCTCGCACAGCTCGACCCCGAGGTGCGCGCCGCCCTGGAGGAGTCCATCCGCCGGGCCCGTATCGTCCACCGCGACCAGCGCCGCGCCGACACCACCACGCAGGTGGTGCCCGGCGGCACCGTCACCGAGCGGTGGGTGCCGGTCCAGCGGGTCGGGCTGTACGTACCGGGCGGCCTGGCCGCGTACGCCTCCTCCGTGGTGATGAACGTGGTGCCCGCGCAGGAGGCCGGCGTCGAGGGCGTCGCGGTGTCCTCCCCGCCGCAGAAGGACACCGGTCTGCCCTCGGCGCCGGTGCTCGCCGCCTGCGCCCTGCTCGGCGTCGACGAGGTCTACGCGGCCGGCGGCGCCCAGGCGATCGCCATGTTCGCCTACGGCACCGACGAGTGCCGTGCGGTCAACCTCGTCACCGGCCCCGGCAACATCTACGTGGCCGCCGCCAAGCGCCTGCTCAAGGGCCGGATCGGCATCGACGCCGAGGCCGGCCCGACCGAGATCGCCATCCTCGCCGACGGCTCCGCCGACCCCGGCTTCGTGGCCGCCGACCTGATCAGCCAGGCCGAGCACGACCCGCTCGCCGCCGCCGTGCTGGTCACCACCTCCACCGAACTCGCCGCCGCAGTCGACAAGGAACTCGACGTCCAGGTCGCCGCCGCCAAGCACCGCGAGCGGATCACCGCCGCGCTCTCGGGCCGCCAGTCCGCGACCGTCCTGGTCGACACCCTGGAGCAGGGCCTGGAGGTCGTCGACGCCTACGCGGCCGAGCACCTGGAGATCCAGACCCAGGACGCCGCCGCCGTCGCCGCCCGGGTGCGCAACGCCGGCGCGGTCTTCGTCGGCCCGCACTCCCCGGTCTCGCTCGGCGACTACTGCGCCGGCTCCAACCACGTGCTGCCCACCGGCGGCTGCGCCTGCCACTCCTCGGGCCTGTCCGTGCAGTCCTTCCTGCGCGGCATCCACGTCGTGGACTACTCCCGCGAGGCGCTCGCCGAGGTCGCCCACCACGTGGTGGCGCTCGCCGGCGCCGAGGACCTGCCCGCGCACGGCTCCGCCGTCACCGCACGGTTCGGAGGCGGTTCGTGACCTCCCTCGACGACCTGCCACTGCGCGACGAACTGCGCGGCCAGTCCGCCTACGGTGCCCCGCAACTCGACGTGCCGGTGCGGCTGAACACCAACGAGAACCCGTACCCGCTGCCCGAGCCGCTGGTCGCCCGGATCGCCGAGCGCGTCGCCGAGGCCGCCCGCGGGCTCAACCGCTACCCCGACCGGGACGCCGTCGAGTTGCGCACCGAGCTGGCCGGCTACCTGAGCCGCACCGCCGGCCACCGGGTCGGCACCGACCAGGTGTGGGCCGCCAACGGTTCCAACGAGGTGATCCAGCAGCTCCTCCAGGCGTTCGGCGGGCCCGGCCGCACCGCGATCGGCTTCGAACCGTCGTACTCGATGCACGCGCTGATCTCCCGCGGCACCGGCACCGCCTGGGTGTCCGGGCCGCGGCACGCCGACTTCACCATCGACACCGACGCCGCCCGCCGCGAGATCGCCGCGCTCCGCCCCGACGTCGTGTTCATCTGCTCCCCGAACAACCCGACCGGCACCGCGACCGACGCCGGGACCGTACTGGCGCTCTACGACGCGGCACAGGCCGCGAAGCCGTCGCTGGTGGTGATCGACGAGGCGTACGGCGAGTTCTCGCACCAGCCGTCGCTGCTGCCGCTGATCGACGGCCGGCCGAACCTGGTGCTGACCCGCACCATGTCCAAGGCGTTCGGCGCGGCGGGCCTGCGGCTGGGCTATCTGGCGGCCGACCCGGCCGTGGTGGAGGCCCTCCAGCTCGTCCGGCTGCCCTACCACCTGTCGTCGGTCACCCAGGCCACCGCGCTCGCCGCGCTGGAGTACACCGACACGCTGCTCGGCTACGTCGAGCAGCTCAAGGTCGAACGCGACCGGCTCGTCACCGAGTTGCGTGCCATCGGCTACCAGGTCACCGACTCGGACGCGAACTTCGTCCAGTTCGGCCGGTTCGCCGACAGCCACGCCGCCTGGCAGGCGATCCTCGACCGCGGCGTCCTCGTCCGCGACAACGGCGTCCCCGGCCGGCTGCGGGTCTCGACCGGCACGCCCAGCGAGAACAGCGCGTTCCTGGACGCGGCGAAGGCCGTGTTCGCGACGCACAGCACCGAGCACAGCACCGAGCGCAGCACCGAGCGCAGCACTGAGCACAGTACCGAGCACAGCGGCGACGACAGCCGCACCGACAAGGAGTCCGCATGACCCGCGTGGGCCGCGTGGAGCGCAGCACCAAGGAGACGTCCACCGTCGTCGAGATCGACCTCGACGGCAGCGGGCAGGTCTCCGTCTCGACCGGCGTGGGTTTCTACGACCACATGCTCGACCAGCTCGGCCGGCACGGCCTGTTCGACCTCACCGTGAAGACCGAGGGCGACCTGCACATCGACACGCACCACACGATCGAGGACACCGCGCTCGCGCTGGGCGCCGCGTTCAAGCAGGCGCTCGGCGACAAGGTCGGCATCTACCGGTTCGGCAACTGCACGGTGCCGCTGGACGAGTCGCTCGCCCAGGTCACCGTCGACCTGTCCGGCCGCCCCTACCTGGTGCACACCGAGCCCGAGCACATGGCGCCGATGATCGGCTCCTACGACACCACGATGACCCGGCACATCCTGGAGTCCTTCGTCGCCCAGGCTCATATCGCCCTGCACGTCCACGTGCCCTACGGGCGCAACGCGCACCACATCGTGGAGTGCCAGTTCAAGGCGCTGGCCCGGGCCCTGCGCTACGCCAGCGAGCGCGATCCGCGCGCCGCGGGCATCCTGCCCTCTACCAAAGGTGCGCTGTGATCAAGGGGCCTTCACTCTTCATCGCCCTCGGCCTCTTCCTGGCCGGCGGGGTCTACTCGTTCTGGAAGCAGAAGCTGCCCAGGGGCGTGATCGCGCTGATGGCGATCGGCTCGGTCATGGCGCTGGTCACCGGGCTGACCCAGCTCTAGGAGGGCACGGACATGACCACGCACACGCCCGGGGCCACCAAGAGCGTCGTCGTCCTCGACTACGGATTCGGCAACGTACGGTCCGCCGAGCGGGCACTGACCCGGGCCGGCGCCGAGGTGGAGATCACCGCGGACTACGGCAGGGCGATGGCGGCCGACGGGCTGCTCGTGCCCGGCGTCGGCGCCTTCGCCGCCTGCATGGAAGGCATCAGGAAGGTCCGCGGTGACTGGATCGTGGGCCGCCGGCTGGCGGGCGGGCGCCCGGTGCTGGGCATCTGCGTCGGCATGCAGGTGCTGTTCAGCCGCGGTATCGAGCACGGCGTGGAGAGCGACGGCCTGGACGAGTGGCCCGGCACCGTCGCCCCGCTGCGCGCGCCGGTCGTGCCGCACATGGGCTGGAACACCGTCAAGGCCCCGCAGGACTCACGGCTGTTCGCCGGTCTGGACGACGACGCCCGGTTCTACTTCGTGCACTCCTACGCGGTGCGCGAGTGGGAGCTGGAACCGTCGACCAGCGCCATCCGGTCGCCGAAGGTCACCTGGACCACGCACGGCGAGCCGTTCGTGTCCGCGGTGGAGAACGGCGCGCTGTGGGCCACCCAGTTCCACCCGGAGAAGTCCGGCGACGCGGGCGCGCAACTGCTGGAGAACTGGCTCGACACGCTCTGACATCGGCACGGACGCCGGCTCTGACGCCAGCACCGGCGCCGGCGCCGAAAGGGCACGAGCGCCCGCGTACCGCCCGACCCTCCGTCGCTCGACCGTCCGACCGACCGGCCGCCTGGTGACCCACCGGCCGCCGGCCGTACGACCGACCACCACCCCGCATCCGCCCGATCTCCCGAGGACCGCATTCCGATGAGCACGCTCGAACTCCTTCCCGCCGTCGACGTCCGCGACGGCCAGGCCGTCCGTCTGGTGCACGGCGAGTCCGGCTCGGAGACCTCCTACGGCGACCCGCTCGCCGCGGCGCTGGCCTGGCAGCAGGCGGGTGCGGAGTGGCTGCATCTGGTCGACCTCGACGCGGCGTTCGGCACCGGCGACAACCGCGACCTGATCGCCGGGGTGGCCCGCACCATGGACATCAAGGTCGAGCTGTCCGGCGGCATCCGCGACGACGACAGCCTCGCGGCGGCGCTGGCCACCGGCTGCACCCGGGTCAACCTCGGCACGGCCGCGCTGGAGAGCCCGCAGTGGGTGGCCAAGGTGATCGCCGAGTACGGTGACCGGATCGCGGTCGGCCTCGACGTGCGCGGCACCACGTTGCGCGGCCGCGGCTGGACCCGCGACGGCGGCGACCTGTACGAGACGCTGGCCCGGCTGGACTCCGAGGGCTGCGCGCGGTACGTCGTGACCGACATCGCGAAGGACGGCACCTTGCAGGGCCCCAACCTGGAGCTGCTGGAGAACGTGTGCGCGGCCACCGACAAGCCGGTGGTCGCCTCCGGCGGCGTCTCCAGCCTCGACGACCTGCGGGCGATCGCGACGCTCGTACCGAGGGGCGTGGAAGGCGCGATCGTCGGGAAGGCGCTGTACGCGGAGGCGTTCACGCTTCAAGAGGCCCTGGAGGCTGTTTCCCGATGACCGATTCCCCGGAATCCCCGCGATCCCCGCAGGTGCACCGTGTCCGCTCGGACGACAGCTCCTGGGAGGAGGCGATCGGCTCCTCCCGCGCGGTGGCGGCGGGCGACCGGGTCATCGTGGCCGGGATCATGCCCGCGCCCGCCAGCGGCAGCGTGCCGGGCGACGCCGAGCCGTACGACCAGACGATCAGCGCCTTCCGCAGCGCGCTGTCCGCGCTGGAGCCGTTCGGCCTGGACGCGGGCAGCGTGATCCGGACCCGGATGTACCTCAGCCACGCGCGGGACGCCGACGAGGTCGGCCGGGCCCACCGCGAGCTGTTCGGGACGGTGCGGCCGGCCGCCACGATGGTCGTGGTGGCGGGGTTCGCGGACTCCCGGGTACTGGTCGAGGTCGAGATCGAGGCGTACCGCGGCGACGAGCGGGGCGGGCCCGAAGCACCTGGCGAACGAGAAGAGGGCGCATGAGCCTCGCGGTCCGAGTCATTCCCTGCCTGGACGTGGACGCCGGGCGGGTGGTCAAGGGCGTCAACTTCCAGAACCTGCGCGACGCCGGCGATCCGGTCGAGATGGCGAAGCTGTACGACGCCGAGGGCGCCGACGAGTTGACCTTCCTGGACATCACCGCGTCCTCCGGCGACCGGGAGACCACGTACGACGTGGTGCGCCGCACCGCCGAGCAGGTCTTCATCCCGCTCACCGTCGGCGGTGGGGTGCGCAGCGCCGACGACGTGGACAAGCTGCTGCGGGCCGGTGCGGACAAGGTGGGCGTGAACACCGCGGCGATCGCCCGGCCCGAGCTGATCCGGGAGATCGCCGAGCGGTTCGGCCGCCAGGTGCTGGTGCTCTCCGTCGACGCCCGGCGCACCCCGACCGGCTCGTTCGAGGTCACCACGCACGGCGGGCGGCGCGGCACCGGCATCGACGCGGTGGAGTGGGCGGAACGCGCGGCCGACCTCGGGGCCGGCGAGATCCTGCTCAACTCGATGGACGCGGACGGCACCAAGGACGGCTACGACACCGAGATGATCGCGGCGGTGCGGGCCCGCGTGACCGTGCCGGTGATCGCCTCCGGCGGTGCCGGCCGGGTCGCCGACTTCCCGCCGGCGGTGGCCGCGGGCGCGGACGCGGTGCTGGCCGCGTCCGTCTTCCACTTCGGCGACCTGCGGATCGGCGAGGTCAAGTCGGAGCTGCGGGAAGCGGGCTACCCGGTCCGCTGAGGACATCGGGGTCGAGTGCCGCCCCGGCTCTGCGGTCAGGGCGCCGTAAGGGTACGGGTGCCGACGAGCACCGCCAGGTCGGGCGCGAGCGGGATCTCGACGGTGTGCAGGGCAGGGTGTTCCAGCCAGTGCAGGCGGGCGGTGTCCGGGCGGCCCTGGAAGGTGGGAGGCCGCCCGGCGGAGGGCGTGAAGTCGTCGACGACGAGCAGGCCGCCGGGCGTGAGCAGGGCCGCCGGGTCGGCCGGGGCGCCGCCGTCCGCGTCCTTGCCCTGGCCGCCGCCGTCGAGGACGAGCAGGTCGAACGGCCCGTGCGCGGCTATCTCGGTCCACTGGCCGCACACGACGGTCACGTCGGGCGCGTAAGGGGTGAACAGTCCGGCCGCGGCCTCGGCGCGTACGGGATCGCGTTCGACGCTGACCGCGGTGGCGCCGGAGCGCATCCCCGAGACGAGCCAGGCCAGCCCCACCCCGCAGCCGGTTCCGGTCTCGCCGATCCGGGTCGCGCCGGCGGCCAGCGCGTGCAGCAGCCGCCCCTGCTCGGGCCGGCAGGAGTAGGGGAAGTCGAGGTGGCGGGCGGTCCGCGCGGCGTGCTCGACCAGGGGTGGAAGGTCGCCGGGGCCGGTGAGGTGGGCACGGGTGCCGTCGAGGGACATGGCCGCCATCCTGCCCGGGGGCGCGGCACGCACGCTGGAGATCTGCGGGATCGGCGGGATCGGCGGAGCGGTGGGCCTGGCGGTAGATAGGAAAGAGAAGTTGCGCAAATACTGTTGCGCAACTTCTCTTTCCTATCTACCGTAGGGAGGGTGGCAGACGTACACGCAGCACCGGACCCCGAACCGCGCATCACCGACCTGGAAGCGCTGAAGGTGTTCACGCACCCCCTGCGCATCCGGATCTACCGCGCGCTGTTCACCAGTCGCGAAGCCACCGCCTCGCGACTGGCCGACCAGGTCGACGAAGCGGTGTCGCTGGTCAGTTACCACCTGCGCAAGCTCGCCGCGCACGGCTTCATCGTCGAGGCGCCCGGGCACGACGGCGACGGCCGCGAGCGCTGGTGGAAGCTCTCCTCCGACCGCGGCTTCAACTTCCGCAACTCCGACTTCGACGACCAGCCGGAAGGCGTCGCCGTCCTCAGCCAGGTCACCCGGCAACTCCTCGCCACCCGCGCGGAGCGGTACGAGCAGTACCTGGACGAAGTGCCGGCATGGCCCAAGGAGTGGACGGAGGCGGCCTTCTCCAACGAGTTCATGCCGCGGCTGACGGCCGCCGAACTCCAGGAGATGGCCGACGAGATCGGCGCCCTGATGCGGCGCTGGACCGACCGCGGCAAAGC
>NZ_JACEGK010000010.1:0-35958 GCF_056859195.1 Streptomyces sp. NH27 | reverse complement strand
TGCGACGTGTGCGCGGACACGATCGGCCGCGCTCGCGGCGTGGCGCATCAGGTCGCCGCGTGCGAAGCGACGGCCGGCCTCGTCGCCGTCGGACAGGACGGCCGCCGACCTCGGGTCGTCAGGCAGCTCGGCCAGCACAGGAGCGCCGAGCCGGGCGGACACCTCGCTCGCCGAGTACGGTCCGGAGCGGATCAGCAGCAGTTGGAGGGCGTCACGGCCGGTGCCGTTCTCCTCCAGGTCCTTGCCCAGGGCGCGGACCCGCGGCTCGGCCACGTAGACACCGCGCAGCGACGAACGCACCACCACCAGGACCGCGTCGGCCCGCCGGGCCAGAGCAGAAGAGGCCCCGGAACCGCCGTGGCGGCCCAGATCGGCGATCACGTCGTGGGACGGCGTGGTGCGCTCGATCCCCGTCAGGAGCTCAGTGAGCGGGTTCCAGGCGTACTGCATGCTGGACGCCTGCGCGGGGTCGGTGAGCCCAGGCAGCAGCAGCCGGTCCTCGGCATCGGACTCGCTCAGGTCGATCAGCTGCCGCCAGAACGCCTCGCCGAGCTGGTTGGTGCGGGCGGCCAGCGCGATGTTGCGCATGCCGTACCCGGGCGGGGTCCGGCCGGCCAAGGCGCCGACGACGACGTCGCCGCCGTCGGGATCGCACTCGGCCAGGATGACCCGTCGCTCCTGCTCCAGCGGCCACACGGACATCAAGGCGAGCGCGGTGGTGGTGGCGCCGGGCGCGCCGGAACTGCCGGCCACGGCTATGAGCGCCATCAGCTGTCCGCCTGCCCGCTCGCCAGCACGATCGCGACGCGGCCGGTCGCGGCGCGCGCGGCCAGAGTCGGCCCGTCGCTGGAGTCGATGGCCAGGTCGACCACCACGTTGCCGCTGGAGTCCGGGGATCCGACACGGATGACCCGGGCCGGCAGGAACTGCGGCGGCGAGGAGGGCAGTTGGCCGTCGTCGCCCGGCGTGGTCACCGCCATGACCGTGGCCCCGGGCGTGAGCGGGGTCGAGGGTAGCTGGCCGGGCTTGGCGAGGACGCCCACCAACTGCTCGTCGGCACTGACCAGCGGGCGGCTGGTGACCTCGTCGTCGGTCAGGGTAGTGCCGGGTTCGAGCTGGAGGGCCGCGCGCTTGCCGACGATCCGGCCGACGTCCGACGCGGAGACCGTGTGCAGGGCCGGGTCGGAGGAGATCGACGCCGTGGTCAGGTCGCTGCGCGAGATGACCTGCCCGTACTGCAACGGCTGCGCGACGACCAGGACCTGGCTCTTCTGGCCCGCCGACGTCAGCACGAGGGCGCCGGCCAGGCCGCCGGCCGCGATCAGGGCCAGCGACACTCCGATCAGCGCCGGGCGCCGGCGCCGCGCGCCGATGGCCCTCGGCGGAGCGGCCGCGGCAGGGGGAGCGGTGGTGCTGTCGGGGACCGTGCTGGTCCGGGGCTTCGTGAGGCTCAAGGGGTTCTCCCGGGGGGTGGAGCGCGCAGCTACTGGTTGAGGACCTGCAACTGGCCGATGGTGACCTGGCCGTTGGAGTTGCGGGTGGTGGTGATCGTCCCGGTCTGGCCGGTGGTCGCCGTCCACGCCACGCTCCAGGTGCTGACGGCCTGGATCGGGTACGTGCCGTCGGACTGCCCGGCCGAGGTCTTCTGGTAGACGTGGCCGCAGTCGGGGGACGGACGCTTGCCGTAGGACGCGGCGTAGGGCGTGCCGGCGCTGGTGCACGTCACCGAACTGCCGTCGCCCAGACTCCAGACGATCTGCGTGACGTGCGCCTTCGCGGTCACGGTGACCCCGCCGGCGCTCACCGACTTCGAGACCGGACCCCAGGTCGTGGCGGACGTCTTGTCCCACAACCACACCGGCAGCCCGACCAGCCCGGTGGAGCCGGGCTTGGGGGCGATGCCGATGTCGGCACCGCGCAGGCCCATCAGCGCGACTGCTCGCTGGGCGAGCACGGCCGGGTCAGGGCCGCCGCCGTAACCGGGCGGCGGGTTCTTGCTCCACGTGATCCCGCCCATCAGCTCGTTGCCTATCCCTGGGCAGGTGAGGTCGTAAATCACTCCGTTCCCCGGCTTCCAGTCGGGCGGGGTGTTGGAGCCCACCAGCAGCGGATCGCCGGGCTTCGGCTGCGGATCCAGCGCCTTCCAATAGCACCCGTCCTCGGAGTCCCACCACCCGACGTCGGACTGGTAGCACGGGATTTCCTTCGTCGCGGGCTGGCCGATCACGATATGCATCAGGCACGTTCTGCCGCCGCTGCTTCCGCCTCCTCCGCTACTTCCGCCGTCTCCGCCTCCGCTGCTTCCGCCACCGCCTGCGCTGATCGTGCAGTCGGGTGCGTTGGGCGGGCAGGTCACGCCACCATCGGCGTGGGCGGCCGCGAGCGGTACCAGCGCGAGGGCCGCCAGGAGCGCCAGGAATGCCAGAAACGCCGGTCCGCCGGTCCGCGCGGCCCTCAACACGTCCGATCCTGTTCTATCTGGGCCCGGGTGATCAGCCACTTCTCGTTGTCGAGGATCGCCGTCGCCGTCTCCACGTGCCGGTGCACGTCGCTGGCGAGCTTGGCCGGCTTGCCGGTCTTCTTGTCCACGGGGAAGAAGTTGGTGCTGTCGACGCAGCTGGTGATGTGGGCGGTGGGTGGTTTGCCTGTCAGGTCGATGTCGGTGACCTTCGGCGTCAACCTCGGCTCACCCTTGAGCACCAGGTTCTGGCCCTGATACCAGAGCTCGGTCGCGCTGATGCTGGCGAGCGCCTTGTCTGCCGCGAACTTGTCCAGGTCCGAGTTGTTCAGGCTGCCCGAGGTGTACACCTTCGCCTCCGCGGCCCACATCGCCCGGTAGGCGGCCAGGACCTTCTGGTCCGCCGCCGCGGTGGGGTCGGTCGAGGGAGAGGCGCTCGCGGACGGCGACGCGGACGGCGTCGCCTTCGAACCGGAGCTGCACCCGGCCAGCGCGGTCGCCAGCGCTGCGGAGCACGCCAAGGCCGCGACGGCGCGACGCGGACCGGCTCCCGATGACTGTGCCACTGGCATATCTCCTCAGATGAGACGACGTCAGGTAGTGGGCCGGGGAGAGGCCTTGGCCGAACGCGAAGTCGTGCCGGTGCCGATCCCGAAGGCCGGAGTGAGATCAGGGAGTCTTGGAGCCTAAAGAGGGGGCCGCCGTCGATGTCACCCGGATTTACGCGCGCGTCCGCTTTCGGGTGCGCGCCAGGGCCAGCGCCCGGTGCAGTTGCTCGATGGACGCCTGCAGCAGGTCCGCGGCCAGGGGGTGCTTGGACACGTCCAGCGACGAGCGCCCGCACTCGATCCTGGACCAGCGGGCCTGGGCCACGCCCAGCTGCACTGACAGCAGCCGCTGGGTGAGGCCGGCCGGCGTGCGCAGGGTCGTCAGGTCGGCCTGCTCGGGCACCTTGAGTAGCTCGGTCGGCTCGACCCCGAGGCTCGTTGCGAGCGCCTGGAGCGTCGAGAACTGGGGGCTGCGTCTGCCCTGCTCGTACTGGCAGATGTTGATGGGGAGCACCCGCGCCCCGAGAAGTCGAGCCCTGTCCGCGAGTTCGCTCTGGGTCAGGCCGGCGGCGGTGCGAAGGCACAGCAGAGCGCTGGGGTTGAACCCCGCGACCCCACGACTGCTCAACGTCTGCTCCGTCTTGAACCCAGGGAGTACTGGCGCCGACGGGCGGGAAGCCGGCCGCGCTGCCAGCCGGGAGAATAGCGGGTACCGCCGACCGCGGAGCAGGAACCGTCTCTCCAGCGGCTCCCCCCGCGAGGGCGGCGGGATGCTGGGAGGCTTCGCACTGGGCGCACAAACGCATAATCCCCCCATCTCGTCACCCGACTCGCTCAGCCCCGTGACTGAATCTCACCGGTAACTTATACGAATCCTGCACGACCTTTTCTGGCTGTCAAGATCTATTCTGCTGGCGATCTTGTAGATAATCCTTTTATGTCCCTTGTGTCTTCGAAATATTGCTGCCCAACTGGCCCCATTTTTGCGGCCCTTGGTGCTTTGACCAGGCGCATGACACCTAATGCCAGGGAACTGCCTCCGCGTGCCGGCGGGCGCCAGGCCAGTTTTTACGCGGCCCGACGCCTGGCGGCCCGTCAGGAATCCGCCAAGGTGATCGCGTCTACGTGTCCAACGCGTATGGTGTGATGTAAATCACTGCAACTGGTCGGGCGCGGTCGACCCGGCCGTACTCCGCGGCGAGCGCCGTCGTCGCGGCCACGGAGGGCGGATCAGGCTCAGCGCTCCGAGGAACGCGAGGAACAGCCGGTAGACCGCCGCCAACCCGGACACCGTCCCGCCGAGAAGACCGACCGGGACCAGCACGACGCCCCAAGGCGGCGGCAACTCGTCGGCGGTCAGCACCGTACCGAAGAGGCTGACGGTCAGCAGCGCCCACACCACACCCCTGGATCCCGATGCGACGACAGCACCTGCCCGCTCGGCCACTCCTGGTTCCCGCACCCCCCGCAGCCGATCACCTCTCCACATCGCCGTCTCCCTCCTCTACGTCCGCCGCCTCCACATACGTCGTCCCGCTCACCACCGTGCGCGCGTGGCGAAGTCCGGCGGCCAACTCCTCCAGGGCACTGCTCACCTCGTGCAGCAGCTCTGCCGGAGCGGCCTGCTCCACCGGCCGTGTCCGGCGCCGGCCGCCAGCGGCACCGGACGTCGGACCGCTCTGCTCGCCTCCGTCGTACACGATCATCCCCTCCAGATCCGCGCGGTCCCGCAGGACCGCCACCGAAGCACGCGCCAGCCGCCGGTACGCCTCCTCGTAGCCGTCCAGCATCGCCAGCTCCTCGCTGGCCGGTCCTGCTGCTGCGCGCACCAGACCCACGCCGTCCCACAAGAACCGGTGCCCCAGGGCCACTGCCCGGTCGAGTTCTTCGACGCCGGAGCCGACAGCCGCCGCCCGCGCGACGAACTGCTGCGCGGCCAGCATCCCGAACAGCAAGGCCGCGTCCGAGCCCTCGACGACGCGGACGCGGCGTCGACTTGCGGCCCGCAAGATCGCGGGCACTCCCCAGGCCGCCCCCGCGCCCAGGACGGCGGAGACGGCCAGCCCCCAACCGGGCAGGAGGCGGCCGAACGGCGCGGCGCCCAGCAGCACGGCTGCCACCACCACCGCGCACCGGCCGACGCTGACGGGGAACGGCAGCATCATGCTGCCGACGCTCTCCAGCCGCAGGGGCAGCGGGCGGCGCCCCCACACGGCGCGGGCCAGCCGCACCTGCGTGCTCCCCGCCGGGTCGAAGACACCGATCTCCTGGGGGAACGTCTCGTCGAAGTGCACTTCGTCGCCGGGCGGCCAGCTCCAGCGGATCCATCCCCAGGCGGTTCCCTCGACGGGTAGGGGACCTGCCACCGGCTCGGTGGTGGAGCCGCGGCGCAGGCGTTCTGCCTCCTGAGCAGCCAGAGCGAACCGCACCTGCTCAACCCACTGCCGGCGATCGCCGTCAAACGGCTCCGGGCGCCCGGGCAGTTCCGGTCCTGCGGTCACTGGCCGACCTCCCGGAGCACGACGCCGCGCCCTCCCGCGGCCGCGGGCGAGGCCGGTGCCGGTGCCGCGTCGTCCGCGACCTGCACCCGGTGCAGGGAGACTCTCACCGCGCACACGACGGCGTGGAACCGTATCCCGAAGACGCCGTCGCCGCGCCGAGGGCAGGCAGCGGTCGTGGGCTGGGCCTCCTCGACAAGGTGGCTGCCGCCGGTCGTGAGACCCGGGAACGGGTCGGCGTGCTGGACGGCCCCGCACGCGGACGCGCCGGCCAACAGCGAGCCCCCGATCAGCAGACCGCACCACCCGCGGAGGCGGCGCGCACGTACGGGGGATGGGCGGGAGAGCGGTGGCACGGGGCAACTCCTTGACGTCGCGCGAACCTGGACAACCCATACAGGGGCCGATCCGGTCCGCCGTGTGACACTCCTGGACGGGCGAGTTCCCGGCTGTGCTCGCGATTACGTCCTGACGGCCTGCGGCAGCGAAGTCCCCGAAGCCGAGCTCGACGGCTGCCTCGTCCCGCCTCCGTCGTCGTAGGTCAGGCCCATTCGAGTGAACTCAGGCTCTGGGCTGGTGCGTTACCGGCTACGCTCGTCGCCATGAGCAACGGTGTCCCAGAAGACGGGACGGTACGCCTGCACACCGGCGTGGTGGCCGCCCTGCCGGTACTGGAGGTCGTCTCCTTCGCTCTGCGGCGCCTACGCGAGGGTGGCCTGAACGGCATGCTCGCCTTTGCCGACGTAGTCGCCCTCGCCCGTGACGACGACTTCGTCCTACCGGACACCTCCCGTATCCGAGCCAGCCGGGAGGGCTTGATCGACGAGGACGGGTGCATGGAGCGGGGCATCGCGCAGATCATCCGTGCCAGCGCTGCAGGCGAGGGCTACGGCGTCCAGGTCCTCGACCCCGTCACGGGCCAGTCCCCCGCGGAGTGATCGCCGCAGACCATGTCGGCCTGCGATCGCCCGTCACGAACGGCTGTCTCCTCCGCCCTCGGTGACAACAGCCTCAACCTTCGGCCGACCTCACCCGGTGTTCCCGCTGAAGGTCGTGCGCGTTCCGTCCGGACCTGTCGCCTCCACGCTGATCTGCCCCGGGAGCGCGCTGACGGGCAGCTTGAAGTGGACGGTCTCCGTCGCCGCCCTCTGCGGCGCGATCGCGGCGTCGGGGTAGTCGAGACCGGCGGGCGCCGTGGCCGTGTCGGCCAACGCTGTCCCTGTCATGATCTGCAAGTTCGTACCGATGCCCTGCAGAGGCTGGTTGCTGCTGTTGTCCACAGTCAGGTCCACTGAGGCCTGACGGAAGCCGTCCGCCGCCGCACCGAGGGTGATCGGCGAGACGCGTACCCCGCCCGACGACCAGGTGCCGAAGTGCAGCACCGCGGCCGGCGACCCTGCGGTGGAGGGCGCAGGGGGCGCGGTGTCGCCGCCGGCGGAGGGTTGGCCGGGCAGTGTGCCCTCATAGAACACGTTGTCGGGTTCGGCCATCCCGACCTCGGTGGCGGCCGCGGTGACCGTGACCCGCTGACCGCGGGCCTGAGGAGGGACAGCGACGCCGAGGTCGGCGGTGAACGAGGCACCCGGCAGTTCCTTCACGCCCCCATCGGCCGTCGGCGGGCCGGGCAGTGCGGCGTCCTTGACCGGCATGGCCGCCCTGCCCAGCGCACCGTACCGGACGGTCAGCGTGGTGGCGGGCACCAGGGCGATCTTGTCGGTGGTGTTCGTGAACCGGGCCTGGGTGCGCAGCACGGTCCAGCCCGCAGGTACGGCGTCGGCCGAGGACCTCGCCTCCTGGAACGGGGACAGCGCAAGCGTCCAACCCTGCTCCGCGACTGCCACCGGGTGGCCCAGCGGCGCGATGCCGGCCGGCAGCCCTCCCGGTGCAGAACTCGGCGCCGTCCGGCCGGCCGGCGCATGGGGCGAGGCTTCGCTCGAACCGCCCGATCCGCCGACGGAGCAGCCGGCCAGCAGCACCCCGGCCAGCACACCCAGCACCGTCCACCCGTTCCGCGCCCTGAACATGGCGATCCCTCCTCCGCGCCGGAGCGGCTCTCGCGCCCCTGCCTGGGATCATGCCAAAACACTGCGGTCCCCCTGACGTCCGCACCTCGGAGGGACACGTCGCCCTGATCGTCGACGTGTGTGCCGGCAGCACCGGCGTTGGTCCGGCCGTACCGGTCCACCCGCCCCCGCGTGCTGACCAGCCTGCCCCGGGATCGGCTGGGCTGCCCTGCGGCTGGCACCGGCCGTAGCTACCAGTCCGGAGCGTGACGTCCGTCGCCGGTCTGCGGGTCAGCGCGCCGGACGGTCGCCCACGGGGCCGTCCCGAGGACCACGGGGCAGGGCCGGGCGCAGGCCGCTGTAATCACCCTGCGGGTTCAGAGCGCTGGCCACCAGCTCGGTCCACCCGGTCATGGGAAACCAGTCCTTCTCCGTGAGGTGCACCCACCAGCTGAGCAACCCCGCCCAGGTCCTGACGCGTTCGACGGGGATCGTGTAGGCATGGGACCGGTTCCCGGCGCACAGCGTGTGGCGCACGGTCCACGGCACCGGGGCGGGTCGGCTCCCGAGGCGCGCGGAGTCCATCGCACGGCTGACGGCGCCGGTGTCCACCTCCAGCGCTCCGTCCCCGTTCTCCACCTCGACACGGCAGTGATCGCAGACCGCGATCAACTCGTCTTGCGGCACAGTCCCTCCCGTACTTCGGCGCCAGTTCGCCCTGGACAACGAGCGGACCGGGAGCCGATCACGCACGATTGCGCGTGCCGCGGCAGCCTCCCGGACCGCCGGCCGAGCGGCTGGTCGGCGAAGGGCGTAAACGAGGTCGGGGGACGTGCTGGGCCAAGCCGGACCGGCGGCCGGGCCAGCCAGGGCGTCGTCCTCGTACTGCAACACCGCGGAGATCAGAGCAGCGTTCAGATGGCAGCCACGGAGGGGAAAACCCCGCCGACCGGGGCGCGTTCGCCAGGAGGAACGGCGTGGGCCACGTTGCAGCACACCAGCGCGCCGCTGTGGAAGGTCACCCGCAGCCCGAACGGGATCGAGCCTGCGGCGGCGCTCAGGGGTTCCACATAGCGGATGCGCTCGTTCCTCCTGCCGGTCAGCGCGCGCACGAGGTGGCGTTCGACCGCGGTCAGCCTCGTGGGGCCACGCGAGGGAAGCGCCGCGGCGCGCTGCGGTGGCGGCGGAGTGCCGATGGCGCTGCGGCGCTCGTCCGCGGCGCGCGCGGCGATGATCTGGAGATAGACCCCGGCCCCGCTGGGCAGCGTCAGCCGTAGTCCGTACAGGCTGCGGGTGTAGCCGATCTCGCTGAAGGCCGACACGCTGGCGGGGGCGTCTCCCGCGGCCAGCAGCGCCTCGCGCAGCAGGGACTCGAACCCTGCGGCCGAGCACGCCGGTTGGTCCTTGGCCTGCTCGTGGCTCATCGGTCACGCCAGGGCACGGCGGGGTCCGCCTCGTCGTCGGTGGCCGCGGCGGCCTTGGGGAGGGTGCCCGGGAGCGGTGCGCCGGGCTTCTCGGTGTCGTCGCCCCGCTCGGCGACCACGGTCTCCCGCTCTCGATATTGGTCCAGGGCGCGGAGCACGGTGAGGCCCAGCAGACGGTCAGCGCCGGACATCCAGTCGCCGACAGCGGTGGCGGCCGGCGCCGCTGTCAGCTGCTGGAGCAGGGTGATCAGGTCGATGTGGGGCTTGCCGTCCGAGTCGCAGCCGGTCTGGAAGCTGCCCGCGCCGGGGACATGGGCGATATACCGGCCCATGCGATAGCACGGCGCCTGCCACAGCTCGAAAGCGGCGCTCGGGGCCTCGGTGCGAAGGTCGTCGGCGAGGTAGTCGAAGTACTCGAACGGCGCCTCGTACACCTCGTACGTCCGGCCGAGGTCCAGCGTGTCGGGCACTGAGCCCTCGTCGCCGTCGAGGAACATCCCTTGGTCCACGATGGCGCGCAGTACAGCGTCGCGGTCCTGGTCGCCGACGGCGTAGACCGTGAGGCTGCGGGGGGAGTGGTCGGACATGAGTGGTTCCTTGTCTGGATGTTCGGCCCGCGCGGCGCGCGGGCCGGGGCGGCGGTGCCGGACTCGGAGTCCGGCACCTGGGGTCAGGCGCTGCGGCGGAGGGCCGTGCTGCGGTTCTTCAGGCCGCGCCGACGCAGCGGGTCCTGTCGCTGCTCGTCCACGGGGACCACGGTGGTGATCGGGTCGGCGTCCTCGGGAAGCAGGTCGAGGCGGACCCAGTAGGGCATCACCCAGCGGGTCGTCTGGCCGGTGCGCCCCTTGCCGATCCGGAAGCGCCGGAAGTGCCCGCAGCGCTGGTGGGGGGCCTGCTCGACGCCGGAGGGGATACCGTCCCCGTCCTGGATGCGACCGGCGGCGCGGCGGGCGGCGTGCAGCCCCGGACCGATGCGCCATCCGATCTCCACGAAGAACGGGTCCCGGTTCCTGCTGACCGGGCGGCGGCGCTGCTTGCGGGTGGGGACGACGACGGGCGGCTCCGCCAGGTCGCGGTTGTCGCAGCACAGGTAGATCAGGACGGACAAGGCGGGCCGCAGCAAGTCCTCGAACAGCCTCTTGACCTCGCGCGGGTCACGCTGGATGGCCCAGAGGGCTTCGGCGCGGGAGGCGGCGAACCTCACGGCCTCGCGGACGGTGAAGCGTTCACGGCCGGTGGGGATGTTCATGCGCACGTACGTCTGGTCGGAGACCTCCCACGTCTCCGGGTCGAGGAGGTCGATGACGAACAGCAGGCCCAGGCCCTCGATCTCCTCGTCGGTGTATGTCAGCTGCTCCGGCTCCTGGTTGAAGCCGAAGACGTAGAAGCCGCGCACCAGCCCATCGACCGTCCCGTACCGGACGGGCCAGGGATCGGGCAGGACGATCAAGGGGTTGATGTGAGGGAGGTGGTCGAAGATGTTGCCGGGCAGCTCGTCGGAGGTGGAGCGGTACAACTCGGCCGCCAGGTGCTGGTTGAGGTCATAGGTGACGCGCCCCCGCCGGGCCCACATCCGGAAGATCCCGATGCGGCTGGCGACGTCGATTATGTGCGCCTGCTCCCAGGGCGTCAGATGGCGCGGCGGGGTGTAGCTCAAGGTGACCGGCCGTCCGGCGGACATCTGGTCGAGCTTGGGCAGCACCCACAGGTGGTTGCGCCGCAGATCGCCTTCGCGCTCTTCCAGTTGGGCGACGAAGACTTCGCCGACGTCGCGGCTCTTGAGGGCTCGGGCGTGCTTGGCGTTCATGGACTCCCCCACGGGTGTGACCGGGCTCTGGCGTGCTCGCTTGCACCGGTGGCCGCCATGCGGCGGCCACCGGTGCAAGCGGCCTTCGGAGTGGACCTCCTGAACTCAATAATAGAGCCGTAAATAGAGTTATGCAATATCAGGTGGCGGCGATGGGAACGAGGAAGAACTCCTGGCCGTCCGGGGCGACGATGCGCAGGGGCCGGTCGGGCAGGGCGGCGAACAGCGCCGAGGCCACCTCGGCCGGAGCGGTCCCGCGCGTGATCGGCGCTCCGAGCGCGGTGCGGATGGCCGCGAGGGTCTCCCGCGACGGCGGCGTCCTCGCCGCCCCGCCGCGCGCCTCGTCCGCGCACGCGCCGAGCTCGGCGTCCGTGGCCCGCTCGTCCAAGCCGCGGGCGCGCGCCACTGCGGCGGCCGTGACGGCCAGCGCGGCGCGGTTGTGCCAGACGTTGAGGTTCTGGGGAGTTCCGGGCGGGTGGAGGTGGCGCGCGGTCCCGATCGACTTCTTCTTCATGATCTACCTTCCTGTGTCTTCGTTCGTGGCCGCAGGTTGCGGCCGGCGGGGGCGGCGCCGGGGCGGTGACTCTTCTCAGACGTCCCGCTGGACCTGCGCATCGTCCGTGCCCGGAGCGGAGGCGCCTACCTCGCTGATCGCGTCGGCCGAGCACCGCAAGTCCGCGAACAGGATTGCCCGCAACTGGCTGATCCTGTCCGTGAGCTCCCGGAGGACCAGGACGGCGGGCTCATCCTTCATCGTTTGCATCCATCGGCCGTCCTGGCACAGCGACGCCAGGCGCAGCCGGTGCGAGACGTCCACGGTCACGATCGCCTCGTCGGCGTCCTCGTCCTCCACGGGCCAGATCAGCGTGTCCCCGAATCGCTGCTGGAAGCCGGGTTGGTTCTGCAGCTCTCCCCACACGCGGTCGGCGTCCCGCCAGTTCTCCATCGCCATACTCTCCTCGGGCTCGCAGTCGATGGCGGACAGGAACTCGCCGAGTTCGTGTGTGCTGAACTCGTGCATAGGGCTATTCCTCTCGGGCCGGGTGGTGGCGTTGCCGCCGCGAACGCCCGGGCGGGGGCTCCCGTCGGGGCCGCCGCGGCTCGCGTGGGATGCCAGGACCACCACGTGATGATCCGCCAGGACCTCCGCGTAGCTCCCGGTGTCGGGCACGTACCGGTTCAGGGACGGGTCGTCGATGTCGTGGGCGGTCCAGCACAGCATGTGGCGACGGCCCGAGGTGCGCTCGTCGCCGCAGATCTTGCGGGCGTCGTGCTCGCTCACCCGCCACAGCACCCGCCGGTAGGCCGGAGCGGTGTTCTTGGTGGCAATGAACACGACGACGTCGGTGTCGGGCATCGCGCTGTCCTAGTAGGGGGTTCAGAAAGGGGCGGGGCGCAGGCTGCACCCCGGGCCGATCACGTGGTGATCGTCGTGGTGACGATCTCGTGAAGCGCGCGCGCCGTGAACACGCGCTTCGGGGCTGCCTCGGCGGGCCACCCCGTGGCGTGCTGCTCCTGGGCGGCCACGGCCGCGAGCATGGCCACCAGGAGTTCGGTCGTGGCGGCATGCTCGTGCGCAGCCGCGCCGGGCCGGCCGTGGGCGACGGCGAGCGCCAGCGGCGCCCGGAGGCTGTCGAGGAAGCGGTTGCGTACAGCGACGAACCGCTGATCGCCCTCGTCGGCCTTGACCTCCACGGCGCGGAGGACGGGTCGGTGCTCCGCGTACAGGCCGAAGAAGGCGTCGGTCAGCCCCATCGCGGGTGCCGCGTCCCGGCCGTCCCAGCGGGGCAGGGTCTCGCGCAGTGCCGGGTGGCCGACCGCGGCATCGGCCGCCTCCTCCGCGAGGACGTACAGCGCGTCCTCGACACTGGCGAAGTACTGGTAGAAGGTCGCTGGGGACGTCCCCGCAGCGCGGGCGACGTCGGCCACGACCAGGGCCCGGTAGCCGGTGGCCTCCAACTGGACGGCGAGGCAGTCGAGTAGGGCGCGCCGGGTGAGCTGGCCGCGCTCGCCGACGGCGCGGCCGTCGGAAGTCAGGATGGTCGTCATCGTCTCTCCGAATCAGGAGCGGCTACCGCGAAGGCGCGGTTGTGCCGGGTGCCGTTCGTCCGATACTTCAAATAATACAGCCGTAAATAGAGTTACACAACATCAGGGGTTGTCGAGTGCGCGCCCCGTGGCGCTCAAGTTCGGCTTCCACCTGCAGCAGCCGCTGAAGGATCGGACCCACGGCGCTGCTCAGGACCTGGGTGAGGTTGATGCAGTACCAGTCCTCGCTCGGGCTGGGGTGGTGGGTGTGCTCGCGCATGTCCTGCAGGGTGTCGGCGGTGCGGCGGACCAGTGCGTCGTCGGCGGTCGGCACCGTGCTGAGCATCGCGAGGAGCTGGTCGCGTACGGCGGGCGGGATGAGAGGGATGTCCACGTGGGTGTCCTCCAGGTGCGGGCCGGGCGGCGTCGAGCAGCGGCGCCCGGCCGGGCGGGGGTGGTGATCGGATCAGGGGAAATCCGCGGGCCGGAAACCTCCAGTGGCGGGGTCGTAGGTGGCGCCGTGGTGGAGCCGCGCGGCCAGCCGGCCCCTGCGGGCCTCGTCGAAAGCCCGGTACGGTGGGCGCTGCCCGCGTGCCTGGAGCAGGACGGCGACCTGGTGGTCGGTGCTCTCCGGGTAGAGCCGCTTGTCCGGCAGCAGCTCCGCCGCGGGCCAGACCTCCCGGGCCTCGTGGCGGACCACGGAGCCGGAACGCGCGAAGTACACGAGCAGATGGATCTGCCCGGAGTCGAGATAGACGTGCCAGGTCGCTTTGTCGCAGGTGAAGCCGTACAGGAGCGTGCGGTCCGGGCCGGTGATCTCGGCGGCGGACAGAGTCGGCTGCTGCTCCACGGTGGCACGGAGCGTGAGGTACTCGGAGAGGTCCATGGCGGCCTTTCGGGGAGGAGGGAGGTCCGGTGCCGTTGGCCCGGGCTCCGGCGTCAGATCGGCCAGGAGGGCGGAAGGCTCCGCAGCGGCCAGAACGGGGGCCGGGCGTGCGTCGGGTACAGCACCGGGCGGCGCTGCTGCTCGGCGATCGCGCGCTCGGCCCGCTCCCGCGTGGGTGCTTCCAGCGCCGTCCGCGGGTCGCGGAGCGCATCGCCGCACGAGACCGTGACCCTGCGGCCCAGTCTCCACAATTGCGCGTTGACCGCGCAGCAGGCGGCGTTGAGCTCGTCGACGTCGTTCAGCCACCAGCGGTACTGGCCCGGGTCCGACCCGAAGAACCGCAAGGCCGCCGCCAAGGCCCGGACCATCGTGCCGGTCCCGGCGCACGCTTCCAGGATCATGGACCCGGGCTCCACGGGCGAGGAGAGCAGTTCGATCATCGCGGCGGGATCAGCCACGACGCTCGGGGTGAAGAACTCCCCCGTCGCCTGGCGGGCGCTGTAGCTGCGCATCCGCATCTTGAGCAGCCCGAGGAGGTCTTCCGACTCACAGCGGTGGACGTCGCTGCAGTACTCCAGCAACCCGGCGCGCACCAAGACGCGTGCGTAGTCGCCCAGGCCGCGGATGTCGTTCTCGCTGGGGACGGCGAGCCAGGAGTGCAGCGGCCGGGCCGCGTCCGCAAGGACGGGATCGAAGGCCCAGAAGCTGTTCCAGCCGGCTCGGAGAGCATCGGCGAGCTCCTCGTCGGTCGTCTCGATCAGCAGCGGGCCGTAATCCGGGCCGTCCGCGGTGCTGGGGGCCGACAGGGCCAGGCCGCCCAGCACGCCGACGGCGATGGGCAGGTCGCCCGCGCCCCGGTTCTCCCGCCACCAGGCATGGGCGACATCCACGATGGCCCGGGCGTGCTCCTTTCCGTCTTCCGGTACCAGGAACCGCCGCATGCTGGCCGGCGGAATGCCGTACAAGGTCATGTCGAACTCCCCCTTCGGGAGGAGGCGCGGGGGCGCGGCCGAGAGTGCCGCGCCCCCTTGGAACGCCTGAATAAAGAGTTACGCAATCTTCGTCTGTGTGGTGGCCCCGGGGCGTCGGCGGCACTGGGCATCCGAGCGGGAGAGTGGGCCTGAGCGAGTCGGCCGTACCTCTCCTGGTCGGCGCGAGGCGGCGGGTCGACGCCGAGCGGATCTACTTGCGCTTGTTGCGGGGTCCGGCGTTCATGTCGAGCGCGATCCGCTGGCTGCGGTCCAGGCCGAGACGAGGCCGGTTCTCGCCGTCGGGCGCGCTGTAGCGGTACAGGGCGTGGATCTGGACGCCGTTCCCGGTGTTCTCGATCATGCCGGGCGCGCACGTGTAGACGTGGTCGTCGTCGTCGGCGTCATCGGCCGTGATCCGCACGGTGTTGCCCTGGCCGTCGTCGACCTCCAGGGTGACCTGGTAGCGGTGGAAGGACCCGGTGCCGTTGCTCTGGGCCGAGTAGGCCCAGGGCAGCACGGCGCGGATGCTGGGATTCAGGTCAACCTCCAGGATCTCCTCCGCCGTGGCCGCGCCGGAGCGCTGGACATCGCCCAACTGGCGCACCGCGCCGTCTGCGCTGGACTGCCGAGCGGGGGTAAGGCGGGCGCCGAACGCCGCGATGCTCTCCGTCCGCCCGTCGGTGTACAGAACTTCCGCGCCGAGGTCGTAGTCGGTGGCGGGCGGCCACGACATGCGCACGCGCACCTTGCGGGCCTTGCCCAGGGAGACGGGGGCCTGGCCCTTGGTCATGGAAATCATGGGGTTCTCCAAACGGTGTTGTTGTTGCCTCGGCGGCGGCTGGCGCGCTCGGGCGCCGGCGCATGCGGTTCATCCGGCGGATCGGCCGGACAACGGCGGACGGCAGTGCTGGCCGGGCCCTGCCGACCGAGGGGTTCGCGGTGTTGGCGCTTCGAGCTCCGATCGGGGTTGGTGCGACCGGACATCTGCCCTTCACCTTACAGCGGAAAAAAGAGTTATGCAATGCTCTTCGGGTAGGGCATGGCTCCGAGCGCAATCACCGTCCGGGACCGCTCGGCCCGCGAGCGGCCGACCGGCAAGGCGTACCGGAAGTTGCCGGGGTGGCGCACCCTGCGGGCGCCGATGTACTCCAGGGCCTCGGTCACCCACTGGCCTGCGGTCTGCCCCGGGAGGCGGGGAGGGGCGCCCAGGGCCTCAAGACGTCGGGCGACGCCTGCGGCTCCGGCCTCTCCGCCCGTCAGCTTGGCCCGGGACCTGGCTAGTCAGAACGGTCCCATCGGGCAAGACCGTGAGCGTGCGCGCCGTGCCCCGACCAGTGAAGACAAAGTTGCAGCTCTGGTACACGACTCCCAAATGGCCATTGGAGGAGATCACTTGGCCGTCTACTGTTCGCCTCGCTCTGGGCATCGGGTCGCTGAAGGTCACCACTCCCCGCACCCCGCGCTCCGCGGCGAGCCTCAGCGCGGCGGCGGTGAAGAACGACTCGCCGTTCGCCGGGACCTCGTCGATCAGGGCGAGGCGCGAAATCTCCGCGCTCTCCGCGTACGGGATGTTCTGTGCACCGGAAGATGGCGACCTCCCAGGTCGCGTCATGTGTGATCTGTGAGTCGATGCGTTGAGCGACTGGGGCATCGGGCCGTCCGGCTCGCGCGGGCCGGTGTTCGTCACCCACCCCCGCGCCGGCCCGGCGAAGGTGCTCTTCGCCCAGGACGCTGCGCGTCCAGTTCGAGGTCGAGAACGAAGCGCCGGACTGCCGCCGCTGTCCAGAGCGGAGGCGCCGACAGCGGGAGGCGGTGGTTTCGCCGGTGTCGTCCGACACCGGGATGTTCGTGGTGACTGCGCCTGCCACTACGGTGATCGCATGGCACCCTCCGCTGCCCCGAGCGGGCTCGTCGCTGTCTACGTTGCCGTCCGGAACCCCGCTGAGTTCCCCGAGCCGCATCCGGACGCGCATGAAACCCTCCGCGACCAGTGGGTGGCCGCTCACAAGTACGACGGCATCACCTGGGAGATGGCCGGCGCCGACCCTCGGTGGCTCGGGACGGACACCAGCACCTGCGCCGCGGCCATCAACCCGAGCATCTTCGGCGGGCGGGGTGCGGACGAGTTCAGGAGATTCCTCGACGGCGCCGCCTCGCGCGGTGAGACGGCCCTGATCATCGCCACGATCGGCGACGCGGACAGCGAGCCGCGCAACTCGGTCTTCGGTGCCGACGTCGCCCACGTGTACTTCCGCGGCTTTGACGGTTCGATCGCCGGCAAGCGCCTCGGGTCCGGTTCGGAGATTGCTCTGGTCCCGGGCCTCGATGCGGTCGACCAGGACCTCGCGCTCCGGATCCGCAACAGCTCCGGCGAAGGGCCCTGGTGGGCGATGGCCCCGCGGTCCCTGGCGGCGGAGGGGCCGTCAGGAACCACCGTCTACGAGCCGGAGGGCGAGCTCGTCCCCATCATGGTGGACACCCTCGGTGATCCGGTCGTGGCTCGTTGGATGCCCAGCGACGGCAAGCAGATCTGGTACATCCTTCCGGATGGGATCAACTGGAATACGGTGGTCAGCTGGCTCGTCGAGCGAGCTCTGCCCGCGCATGTCCCAGACGCTCTTCGCCGGGTCCGCTCCCCGCACAGCCTCCACCCCGACCTGGAGACCACCGCCGAATCCTCGGCCCGGCTGGCGCTGGAAGAACTCGAACGCCACTACGCCTCCGAGAAGGCCCGGCTTCACGCCGAGCAGAAGCGCGCGAAGGAGGCGGCCGAGCCGATGCGGACAGGGCTGCTCTTCGGCACCGGCAGTGAACTGGTCGACGCCGTCGCGGCCGTTCTGCGCGCGGCTGGCTTCGACGTCACCGACCTGGACAAGGAACTGGGCACGAAGTCTGCGGACCTGCTTGCCATCCGGGGTGAGGACGCACGCCTCGTCGAAGTGAAGTCCGAAGGCGGCCAGGCCAAGGAAGCGCTGGTGGCCGATCTAGAGCGCCATCTGAGCACCTGGCCGCAGCTGCGCCCGCACCAGCCGGTCACCCGCGGAACCCTGGTCGTCAACCACCAGCGCAAGCTCGACCCGGCGCAGCGTACGCCGGCGGTGTACGGGCGCCGCGAGTTCGTAGCCACACTCCAGCACCCCGTCATTCCCGCCACCGCCCTCTTCGGGTGGTGGCGGACCGAAGACTGGGAAGCCGTGCGTGCTGCCGTGCTCGGGCAGCAGAACCACAGCACCGTGTCGAACGGACACACGCTGACGAAGCCTGAAAAGGCCGCGCAGCGGCGCAGCCTCTGGTCCCGCCTGCGCCGCTCCGCCGACCTGCCCGACCCCTGACGGTGGCGTCGGGCAGCACCGTCAGCCGGCGCGGCCGCGTCCGGCCGAGGTAGGCGAACCCTGCCTGCCTCAAGCCCGAGCGTGAGGCATTAGCGCCTTTCGCCTTCACGATCCCCGCGGGCGATCAGAAGCCGCTCGCCGGGATCCGCAGGCTGGGTGAAGTCCCCGCGAGGAAATCCCTCGATCCAGAGGGGCCGGTGCTCGTCGACGCTGGCGTAGTACTGGTTGCGCCAGTGACCGCGGACCCAGTGGCCAGCAGGCGTGCGCCCCTCGGCGACGGCGCGGGCTGCGGAGAGTTCGTGGGCGGCGGCCTCGGGGCGGCGCAGTGCGATGCGCCGGAAGCTCTCCTGACGGATTCCCGCGCTGCGTGCGACAGCGCGCACCGACTGGTGGATCGTCGGGGAGTCCTTGCAGGTCAGGGGCTGCTTGGCGAGCGCCGACAGAGCCCGCAGGATGGAGACGCTGTGTCGACCCGCGTCCGCCGGCTTGTCCCACGGCACGAAGTAGGCGAGGTGGGGGAAGAGCGGTGCGAGCTGGACCGTGACGCCGTTGATCTCATACGCCCCGGGTGGCTGGCGAATCCAGGTGAAGGCGTTCATGCCACCGTCCGCGCACGCCCAGGTGATGGCGCTGACCGGCGGCTGGTCCGGGAGCGAGAGCGCGAAGGCGGTCGACGGGACGGGCTTGGCGAAGAAGAGGAAGCCCATGGGGGCGATGAACTCGTCGCTCCGAACACGCTGTTGCGGGAAGGTCTGGGCGGCGGCGGTCACCATGTCGCACATCGGCGCGTCCACATAGATGGTGTCGGCGTTCCGCCACGCGTCCAGGGGATTCGACTCGTTCTCGGCGAGGAGCGCCATCCGTTCCTTGAGCGAGGCCGTCGGCCACTGCTCGGGCCAGAACAGCCTCCCGTAGTCCGGGAGGCCGTCGGCGGCCAAGTAGCGGTTCCAGTGATCGGAGCCGAACCACCTCGTCAGGGCCGCCTTGAGGCGGATCGCATCGGCCTGGGTCAGGCCCCGGGATGCCTGCGCGTGGAGACGGTCGCGGTGCCCGGCGGTGCCGCCTGCTGAGTCCGGGCGGGGCCCTCCTGCTCGGACGCTCTTTGCGTTGGACCGTCGGCGGGTCACGAGGCGCTGTCCGTATTGGGCGCCTCGTCCGTCGAGGGCACGCGCCGTTCGCGGGCTGCGCGACCGAGGGTCTGCTCCACGTCCGCGACTTCGCCGGGGCCGTAAGCGGTGCGGATTCCGGAGACGGACATGCCGGAGGCGGCGGCCAGGTCGGAGAGCTTGTAGGGGCGGGGGCGGGTGAACTCCCGGCCGTAGGCGATCAGCCGGCGGATCTCGCCCTCGGCCTGCTCCTTGCGGTAGCGCGCGATGCCGATCGCGGACAGGAGCGGTTCGTTCTCCTCCCAGTCCGTGTCCGCGGCGGCCTCAAGGTTGTGGATCATCTCCTCCCGCTGAGCGTGGATGGCGTGGCACACGTCGTTGTAGATGTCCTCGGGCACGTCTCCGGGCGCGGGCATCGGGTGGCAGATCGCGGCGATGTCGGTGAATACGCTCACGCCTTGCAGTATACGCCAGGAATTACGATGAACGCAACGGATTGCGATCTATGCACTTCGCGTCTTCCTTTGTGGACCGTGGAGACGCTCCGCTCACCGGGGCATGGCCGATGGCGGTCGAGCACCGAAAGCCGGCCGCGCTCAACCCCCGAACCTCCGGCTCAGCTGTCTCCGGGCGGCTGATACCCGCTCCCGAGCAGCCGCGTGTTCTCCACCATGAGGCGTTGAACGACGTTGCGCAGTGCCAGCAGCTCGTTGTCCGCGCGCCGCACCGCAGCCAGCGCCTGGTCCCGCTCCCCGCGCAGAGCTTCGACCTCCGCGTCCCGGTCCGGTGTCGACGCGAGGTTGCCCAGCACACCGGCAGCGAGGTCGCGTATGCGGACGGCGCGCAGCTCGGCTCTCGCCGCTTCGAGGTCC
Source organism: Streptomyces sp. NH27 (assembly GCF_056859195.1). Classification (NCBI taxonomy): domain Bacteria; kingdom Bacillati; phylum Actinomycetota; class Actinomycetes; order Kitasatosporales; family Streptomycetaceae; genus Streptomyces; species Streptomyces sp. NH27. The sequence continues at coordinate 16,025 of NZ_JACEGK010000010.1, read as the reverse complement.
CGGCGCAATGCCGTGTTCTGTTCGAGCAGCATGCAGTTCTCCACCGCCAAGCCCGCGTCCTGGCGGGCCGCTGCGGCGGCCGCGGCCCGGGGCCGGTCGTCGGCGAGGTGCGCGCGGACGGCTTCCGCCTCGGCCTTGAGGTCCCGGTGCCGTTGCAGGTACTGGGGATTGACCGCGGCACGCCGGGTGATCTCCGCGTCGGAGAGCGCCCGGCGGGTTTTGCGCATACCGGCGATGACCTCCAGCACGCGCTGCCGGCACGCCTCGCTGTCCGCACGGCGGCGAGCCGCGGCGGCCTGCCGGCCCGCGTCCAGGACTGTCGCGCGCTCAGGGGCCAGGCCCTTCGATACCTGCCACTGCGGGCTGCGGCCGCCGGTCACCTCGCCTCCCCGGTCAGCAGGATCGGGTCGACGGTGGGCTGGGCCAGCTGCTGGCGGCGCGCCAGGACGGCGGCGACGGGGATCACGGTGAGGAACCGGTCCCGGCTGTGGAGCCACGCCTCGACCGTGGCCTTGTCCTCCTCGGTCAGCGAGCCGAGGTCGGTCTCGCACTTGCTGATGAGCTCGTCGATCTGAACGAGCTCCTGGCGCAGAAGCTCCGTGCTCGCCCGGCTCAGCGGACCCGGCACGAGCAGGCTGCCGTGGGCGGCCTCCAGGCGGACGAGCTGCTCGGCCTTGCTGTCGCGCAGCTGGCGCAGCTCGGGGAGCTGGGTGAAGTCGGTGGTGAAGAACTTGCAGGAGAAGCACCGGTAGTACACCGGGCAGCCGTGCCCGTCCGCGCGGACGTTGTTCATCTCGTGGCAGGTCCCGCCGGGGACCGGCACCTGGCCCACGCCGGCGCGGGCGCGGTCGGCGAGGTCGTCGGCCGGGCCGCGGGCGCGGAGCCGACCGCCGGAGATGTCGAACTGGTACTTGGCGGCGATGGCGCGGACGGCCTCCACCCTGCGCGGGTGGGAGACCCGGTAGTAGATCTGCGTCGTGGACGGCTCCAGGTGAGCCATCAGGGCCTGGAGGATCTCCAGCGGCACGCCGGCGTCGGCACGCAGCTGGGCGTAGGTGTGTCGGAAGGCGTAGGGGAAGACGCGGGAGCGGTCGAAGTCCTGGTCGCGCTCGTCGAGCAGCTGGGGGATGCGGTCCATCCATACGTCCAGCCAGTACCCGCTGGTGCTGCTGTCGTAGGGGCGTTCGCCGAACTTGTTGGCGCGGGTCAGCCGCGGTGTGGGGAACAGCAGCAGCCGCGGCGAGAGCGGCCGCCCGTCGGTGTCGAACCACTGTGGGAACTCCCGGCGGAGGTGGTCCTGCTGCCGGGTGATCACGTCGACGTCGGTGAGGTGCAGCGGCAGCTTGTGGCGTCGGCGGACCTTCTGCATCCAGTAGACGAGGAACGGGTAGCGGCGGCGTTGCACGCTGCCGTCGGGCGCCTCGATGTCGACGTCGTGCCACTGGACGCAGTCGAACTCCAGGTGCCGGACCTCCCAAGGGCGCCGGCCTACCCGTAGGGACAGTTCGACGAAGTCACGGGGCGTGCCGTCCTGGAACAGCGCGAGGTTCTCCTCGGCCATCAGCTGGAGGAACACCGTCTCCGGCAGGGCGTCCTGGGAGCGGCCCTCCAGTTCGCTGTCGGTGTCGTCGCGCTCCGGGAACGGCGGGACATCCTGGGCCAGCAGGTGTACCTCGGCGGCGCCGGCCTCGGCCAGCGCCGATCGGCTCTGGTCGAGGATGGCGCGCAGGGTGTGTACCAGGCCCCAGTGCCGCTGCGGGGTCACCAGCAGCGGGCCGGCGCCGGCCAGCGACGGCAGCAGACGCTCGGCGATCACCTCGCGCCGGGGGTCGTCTGCGGCGAGGGACTCGTAGTCACTGGTGTCGCGGGCGCGGGCGGCCAGCCACCTCAGGTACATCGTCATGCCCGCTCGTCCGATCTTCGCCGGCTGGCGTCCCTCGCCCGGCAGAGTGCGCAGGAACATCGCGAACCAGCGAGCCGCGTAGCCGGCGGACTGCAACCGCGCCGTGGAGGCACCGGATGAGGACAGCAGCAGGATGTGCTCCTGGACGGCGCGCAGCAGCCAGGGGGCGTGCACGTCGCTGAGGTCGACGACCCCACCGCCGTGGCGTGGGTTGAGGACGTTGAGTCGGATCGCCGTGCGCCGGTGCTCCGACTCGCGGTCGGCGTCCAGAAGGGGTACGGACCGCTGCCACAGGCGAAGGAAGGTCGTGTTCTGGCCCTTGGCCGGGAGGTCGGCCGTGAGCAGATCGGTCACCGAGTGGTCCACCAGCCAGCGGATGGCGGCCTTGACCTGCGTGGGGCTGATGCGGCCGCCCTGCCGCAGCTGGGTCTCGTAGCCACGCAGGACCTGGATGCGCAGCGTCTCGCCGAGGTCGCCCAGGGGGACGAGGCCCATCGTGGTGTAGACCGCCGGAGCCGTCAGCGCCCACCGGGGCAGATCGGGCCTGCTCGCATCGGCCCACTGCCGCTGGTGCGGCAAGCACAACCGCCTGCCCTTCTGCACCGCCCAGCGCGAGCACACCCGTACCACGCACTCGCCCAGGCCCGGACGCGGAGCCGGGCCGGTGGCCAGGTACTCCTCCACCGATAGTCCCGTCACCTTCCGGGCACTGGCGCAGCTCTTGCACAGCCCGCTCGCTTCCGCCGGCCGCGGGCAGCCGACCGCGCACCGCTTCTCGCCGTACACCCGGCGCGCGGGAGGCGCGGGAGCGGCGGCGCACCAGGACGCGACGTCGCCGGGCGAGCTGGCCTTCCGCCACGCCGTGCAACACTGCCAGCACAGCCAGGGGTGCTTGTCCGCGGGGCGGTCGCAGGCGGGGTGGGCGCACGCGCGCAGGGTGTGCCAGTCGGCGCCGAGCGGGAAGTGCAGTTCAAGGGTCGCGCGATCCAGTCCGTGCTCGACCAGGTACGGCCAGTCCGGCTCGGGCATCGGAGCACTGGGGAGCGGGTTGGAGGCCGGTGAGGTCATGACGGTCCGAAGAACTGGTCGGAGACGTCGTTTGCGGCGGTCACGATCTTCGCGTCGCCGACGGTGCGGTAGACGTCCTGGCTGGCGACGTCGCTGTGGCCGAGCAGGCGCTGGAGGACGTCTCGCGCGATGTCGAGGTCAGCGGCCGTCTCACCGAAGGTGTGGCACATGTGCGGGTGGAGGTGCCGCAGGCCGGCCTTGGCGGAAAGGTTGGCCAGCAGGTCCTGGACTCGCCGGGCACTGAGTGCTTCGCCGCCTGGCTCGCCGGTAGGGCCGGGGAAGGTGACGAAGGCCCTCGGGCTGTCGGCCGCGTGCCGGATGCCGATTCGCTCCCGTAGCCAGTCGGCGTACAGCATCTCCACCGGGCTGGGCACCGGCAGGATGACGGTGCCGCGGTTCTTGTTGGCCGCGCCCTTCGGATGACCGCCCCGCTTGCGCAGGTGCAGGTGCGGACCCTGGAGGTAGGAGCACCCCGGCACCGTTCGGCCCGCCGGGACGAAGTGGATGTCCTCGCGCCGCAGCGACACCAGCTGCCCGACCCGCAGTGCGCAGCAGGCCATGATCGCCACCATGCACCGGTCCCGGGCGGTCTCTGCCGCCCGCAGGACACCGGTGAACTCCTCGTGCGTCGCTGCCGGCCGCCGCGCCGTGGCGTGACTGGGCCGCGCGTCCACGCGGATGCGTGGCCTGACCACGGCGGTCCCGCCGCCCTGAGCCGGGACGGTCGTGAACAGCGCGTCGACGGCCGCGGCCTCGATGCGCCCGAGGTCGGCCAGGTGCAGGTAGAACCCGTGGATCGCGGCCAGAGCCGGGGCAAGCGTCGACTCCTCCGGCAGCCGTCCGTACCCGCGGCCACTGGTCGCCCGGGGTGTGGTCCGCAGGTGCATCACGTACGTCGACAGCCGCAAAGCCGCTTCGCTCCTGGAGAGTCCGCGCTCGTCACACCAGACATGAAGCCGCTTCAGGTGGCCGGCGTAGGTCTTGGTCGTCGACTCCTCGCGGGCCCGGCCGAATCGCAGGTGACGAAGGTGATCGTCGATGTCGCCGACCACGGCCAGGGTGGGCCCAGCCAGGACCGTCCAGTAGGCGAGCTCATCGCTCACCGGGACGCGCACGATCTCTGCGTGCATCGGCGCCAGCATGACCACACCGGAACAGTACGTGCACTGCCGGGACAGACTCTCGGAAAGGGGAATCTCAGGACATCCAGGACCGCAACGTGGTAGGAGCCCCGAACTCGTACATCTTCGGCACGCTGTCCCGCCATGAGCCAGTCGGTCAACCTACCGTCAGCATGGTCGACTCACTGAGCGCTCTATCGGCGAGCGGTACGAGTGAGTCAACGCGTTGAGCGCGTGCGCAGAAGGGACCAGCGCCGGGAACGCGGCGGTGAGAACCTTCTCGTTCATCGGGCAGCCCAGTACGAGCACGCCGACCAGCACCGCCTCGGCTCCCTGCGCCGGCTCGTGGTCCCACAGGCCGTACCGGTGCAGCGTAGAAGGCCATCCGCCGAGGTAGTGGTGGCCTTCGATGAAGGCCCGCGCGTCCCCGTCGCGGATCTCCGAGACGCTGTACCGCTCCCGGCGAAACCCGCCTTCGTGGACGTGTCGCCAGCTCGGCAGGCCGAACCGCCACCGCTGCGCCCACCCGTGCGGGCGGCCGGCCATGATGGCGGCCAACTCCGACTCGGTCGGCGCCGGCGGCGGAGTGCTGCTCGTGCCGCCCCCGCCCCGATCTGCTCGCTCACCCGGCTCGCGCCGAGGGGCGCGTCCCAGAGGCGTACCGGCGCACCCGCCTGTCGCGGCCTCCGCGCCTCTGGCGGGTGCGCCCGGGGTGCCGTTCGTCTCGACGGTCCGGGTCATGTGTCCAGGAAGGTCAGCAGCTGCGCGGGCTTGCCGTACAGCCGGTCCAGGATCTCCAGCAACGCGGCCCCCTCCGGAGTGAGGTCGTCCCGTCGGGCGGTCCACGTTCCGCTGCCCCGCATCCAGCCCCGGTTGCTGCTTCCGAGCAGCACCGCCGCGTACAGCGGCCCGACCATCCCTTCCGGGGCCAGCGCCTCTGCGTCGAACAGCTCGGTTTCCAACACGGTTCCGACCAGGGACATTCCGGGGAAGCACTCCAGGGCGGAGTTTTTCCCCGGTGGCTGCCCCCCGCCCGTCCAGACCGCGTAGACGCTCAACCCCTCGCTGGTGCAGTGTCCGTCGACCGGCCAGACCAGCAGCCCCTGGGACGCAGCCGGGGCCAAGTCCGGGTCGTGGAGCCGGTTGTTGCACTCGTGGGCCATCGGGTCGTCGTGCACGATGCCTCCATAACGGGTTATCGGGTCCCGGCGATGTTGCAACCGTAGGGATGTAAATAGAGTTACACAATATCTGTTCGGTGGGTAGCCGCTGGGCCGCCCGCAGGCGCCGTCCGGGAGGCACGCCGCTTTTCGTCCTCCAGGCGCTCCAGCAGGCCGTCGAGCCACCGGGTCGCGTACGAGAGGCAGTTCGCCTCGCTCTTGTGCCCTGGGGCGCAGCCGGCCTCGCGGCGCCCGGCCGCACTCCAGGACATGGAGTCGGCGGATGCGAGCGAAGGGGCTGCGAGCAGCAGACCTTGGGTCTTGAAGCCGTACGCGTGCAGGGGGACTGCGGGAGCACCGCGCCCGCCGAGGCGGGCCAGGTCCTCAAGGATGACGGCCGCCCGCCAGGCGTTCTGGCGCCGGCACATGCTGCCGACGCCGACGAGCGGCTCGGCCAGGAGGTCGATGCCGGCGTCGAAGTACAGCTGCGCGCAGCGCCGGTAGGAGCCCGGGGTCCAGCCCTGCAGAACGGGGATGATGCGGGTCCTCGGATTCAGGGAGCGCAGTTCGACGACCGAGTCGACGGTGCGGCGCAGGTGGTCGTCGAGGCGCAGTCCGGTCTTGGCCAGCATCCAGGGCTCGCAAACCCAGTCCATCGGGCTGGCCCACTCCAGGTTGCCGATCTCGTCGCTGTACCGGTCGACCGCGGCCGCGTACTGCGCCGGGGTGGTCTGCCACCGACCGTAGAGGTCGATCTCGGAGAAGGCTCTGCTGTCCAGGGCCCAGGGGCCGATCGCCCGCGGCAGGGACTTGCGGTTCATCAGGCGCCGGTGGGAGACGAACAGCGGATGGGCGATCCGCTCCAGCCAGGCCGGCTGGTGGACACCGAGGTGGAACCGGACGCCGGCGGGTGCGGGCGGGGTGTCGGTGATGGGCACGGGAGTGTCCTTCGTGTCGGGGCTACTCGGGCCAGGGCGCGAGCAGGGTCGGGTCGTTGGCTTGTTCGCGGTCCCGGTCCACGGCGTCGGCGGCTTTGACGCGGGGGGCGTGCCAGGTGTCGCTGGTGTGCCCGCTCGGCCGCTTGCAGCGCTGCCCGGCTTCGGCCGGGCAGCTCGGGCACGGCAACGTTCCGGGGCAGGTGGAGGTGTCGTCGGGGTTGCCGCACAGCGGGCCCGGCAGTCCCGGCACCGGGCGCCCGGCCCGGTCGACCAGGGCACCGGAGGTGAGCAGCTCGCGGAACACGCTGCGCAGCCGCGGAGCCGGCACCGGCTGCGTGATCGCCGCTCGTTGCGGGTGTGCGCGGTCAGAATTCACCGGGGCCGTCCTGGAGATTGAAGGCGTCGGCCAGCACCTGGTCGGCCAGCAGCGCAGGAGGCTCGTCGTACGCGAGGACGCATTCGCCGTCCCCGGTCTCCATCACTGCCACGGGCGGGCGGCGGGCGGCCTCGCGCTCCAGGGCCCGGCGCAGCCCCCCGCAGTCCAGGAGCATGATCCGTCCCGGGCTCCCGGGGCCGCTTGCCAGCCGCGTGAGCGCGATGCTGCCGGGGGCCGCGGCGTTGCGAGCGGCGTAGTCGAGGCAGGCGTAGAGCAGCACGGTGGAGGGGGCGGCCCGGCCGGCGCCTCGGTTGATCGTGATCTTGTGGCTCCGGTCGTCGTGGCGGTGGGCCCCAGGAGCGGCTGTGCTCAGCAGATTGAGGTCGCGGAACGGGTGGAGCAGGACGTCCTCCATGCCGGCCCGGGGCTGGTCGATCGAGCCGACCTGCGGGGCGTACATGGTCGCCATGCAGGCGATGTCGCGGGCGACGGCGCGTTCGCCGGCAGCCGCCCACCCCGTGCGCTGGGCGGCCCGCTGGATGTGGGTGCGCAGTTCGATCCGGGTGAAGCGACCGAACGGAGACTCGGAGAACAGGTAGTACCAGCTGGGCACGGCGCAGGCGCGGCTGCTGAGCAACCACCAGTGGAGCAGCCACAGGGAGGTCGGGTACTCCAGCCACGGATCGGCCCCGGTCTCCTCGTCGAGTAGCCAGCGCCCGCGGCAGGTGGGTGTCAGGGCGCGGCGGTCGGTCGGGCTGCGGGTGATCAGGCCGAACGCCTCCGCCCAGAAGCGCAGGCTGAGGACCATGCTGGAGCCGACGCCGAGGGTGACGGTGGACGGCTCGGGGTTGTCGAACAGGTGCGGGTTCTTGGTGAGTTCGGTGTGGACCTTCTTCAGCCAGCCCTGGCGTGGAGGGTAGCCGTGGTGCTGGCCGAACGAGGATCGGCAACTGGCCAGCGGGGGCGGATCGGTGGTCATGGTCGATCGCTTTCTGTCGAGGTGCCCGGCCCCTGCGGGGCCGGGCACCGGATGAGGTCAGGTCCTCGGGCCCGGTGGCGGTCGGGGCGATGAACAGGAAGACGTTCCGGCGGGCTTCGAGGGGCTGATACGGGTGGATGCGCCCGCCGAAGCGGGCGCGCCCGAGGCGTTGACCGGGGACGAGGTCCCAGGACATGTCTCTTCCTTGATCGGGGCTGGCGGAGCTACCGCATGCCGGGGGACGTCACCGGCGGAACTCCAGTCCGAGGACCACGTGGTCCTCGGGCAGGGCGTCGAGGTAGGCGTTGACGTGATCGTGGTAGACGGTGCTGCCCGATTCGGCCGGGTCGTCGTCGTTGAGCCAGCCGGGATCGGTGCTCCATCCGCCGCGGAGGTCGAGGAGGCTCTGCCCAGGGACAGCGCGGCGGCGCGCACGGGCAACGAACTGCTCCCGGTCCAGGGCGGCCAGGGCCGGACCGTCGTACCGCCACAGGTACGCCAGGTCCGCGCCCACCACGTCGGTCAGCGCCTTGATCTGCGGCTGCGCGCCGAAGGCGAGGAGCGCATTCGTGCGGTCCCCGTAGTGGGCGGCGAACTCGGGCAGCGTGCGGGCCCGGGGCATGGAGGCCGTGGCCCGGGTCCAGGCGTCGTGGAGCTCGGCCGCCTGCACCGCCCGCTGGGCGCGGACGCCTGCGAGGTCGAGCAGGCCGAGGGGGCCGCCCGCGCACCGCTCGCCGTCCGGCTGGAAAATCCGCGGGTCGTCGCCCGGCGCGGCCGCCCGGCGGAGGAAGTGCTGCATGCACCTGGTACTGACCTCGCAGTGGGTGTACTCCCCGCGTGGCACCTTCCTCAAGGCGTCGTGCAGTCCGGCCCCGATGTTGCTGCGGGAGGGAATGGGCGGAAGGCATACGAGAACGTGGCGTCGGCTCATGGCTCACCGGTTTCGTGGAGTGCCGGGCGCGGCCCAGCGCGGCGTCTGGCCTGATTCAACGAGGCCGCTGCCCGGCAGTGTGGGATGAGGACCCGGGCGGAGGTCGCCTGGGAAGATGAGTACCACAATACAGTGTAAAAAAGAGTTACGCAATATCGAGGGGGGAGGTCGACGGTACCGCGTCCCAGACGTACACGGGGCCGCGCGGCTTGCGGACGGGCATCCCCTTCGGGCCGTTGACGTGCCCCCGGATGATCCGCTCCGCATGGGTGCAGCCGCCGGTCGCGTGCGCCCGGGTGTTCCAGCATCGGTTGGGGCTTCGGTACGGGGGGACGTCCCAGCGGTGGTCGGTACGCGGCGGCTTGCGGCCGTCGCTGCCTTCCCGATCGCGGGCCGTGGCCTCCGCCGACGGTCGCAGCCCGGCCGCCAGGCGCACGACGCTGACATCGCCCTCCGTGATCCCCGCACGCCGGTCCCGCCTGCGCCCCGCGCGGTCACGGGGGACGAGTTCCGTCTCCGTCCAGGCATGCTTGCCGGTGTGCCACATCAACTGCCAGGCGGTGTAGACGATCTGGGCCCACGCCCCCGTCGTGCCCAGCGGCGATCCGGTGGCGGGGAAGGTGCGGCCGAGGAACAACAGCGTCTCGTTGTCCCATGTCAGGTCGGGGCGGCCCGGCCTGTGCAGCGCGTCCACCACCTCGCTGGAGGTGGTCCGCTCACCGAAGGGCGTCACTACCTCGGTCTGCGGCGGCAGGAGGCTGTAGGCCGCCCCGCACGCCGTGTAGAAGGTGACCCATATGGCCTGCTCGCGCGCCGGGACGAATTCGCGCCCGTGCACCGTGTTGGCGATCCACCGCGCGCGTGGGGTCTGGTCGGCGGCACTCCACAGCGACCAGGAGGCCGCGACGATCGGCGTGTGGATGGTGGACGCGCCGCTGTCGGGCCCCGCGCCGAGATCGCCCGGGGTGAGCGGGTAGGACCCGATCGGCGCGCCGAACACCATCAGGCCGCTCGGAGAGGGGAGTCGGGCGGCGCTGATCGGTTCCATCGGCGGCGTCGCGGCTGCCGCCACGGCTGCGGCCGTGGTGTCCTCGTCCACCAGGTAAAGCCGGGACTCGGCGAGGCGCTGCGACTCCTGACCGCACATCACGAGTGCCGCCGCGAAGGCCGGGTCCGATGCGCCCGCGACGTGGGGGTAGAGCGAGGTGTGCCGGCTGCGGAGGGCGCCGGTCATCGTCAGCAGGCCGATGTTCGTCCGGTTGAACTCGCGCTTCAACCGATATGTGCGTGAGCTCGTCTCGTGCGCCGCTCCGACGCTGGTCAGAGGGGGTGCTCTCTCTGACCTGGGTATGGCGGGTCGAATCGGGGTCGAATCGAGTGGGTAGGTCGTTCCACGGACCTATTCCCTCGCGTACCGCGATGGTTAGTCTCTACTTCGTTGCTGAGTCTGTCACAGATGAGGCGGTTCCAGTCAAGAGCAGCAGTGGGCGGTCACTGTGGGGCGGCTTCCTCACCGAACACCCTGCTGAAGGTGGTGATCTTGACACTGTTGTGCACGGCGCGGGGGGGATGCGCGTAGGTGTCCCACGTTTGAGAGAACTGACCGTGGCGAGACAACGCTTGCACGGTCTTGGGGTCGAACTCCTTGGAAGCGCCCAAGCTACTCGTATAAAAATGCTTGAGGTCGTGGAAGCGCGTCTCCTCGGGCAGCCCAGCCAGGCTGACAGCTGCAGACCACTTATCGGTGAACTCGTCGTTCTGCACCGGCCGGCCGAGGCGATTCGTCACGATCAGTCCTTCGTCTGGGGGTGCGACCCAGCCCCGTTGTCGACGGGTGCGAACGGTCGAGGGCTTGACCGCAGCCAAACGCGTAAATCGGGATTGGTGATCCGCCAGGCGCTCGAACAGGAAGGTATCGACTGGCAGCGTGGCTTTGCTGGCCCTCGTCTTTAGTTTTACCGACTTCCCTACCTGACGCTGTTCGGTGATATAGAGAACGTGGTCTTTCCAACCGATGGCGCTCTCGGTAAGCCCAAAAGCTTCACCCTGGCGGAGACCGGCGCACGCAGCGATCCATACCAGAATCTCATACCGCGGCTCGATGATGCTCATCGCTGATGCCAGGGCGGCAACGTTCTCTGGAGATAGCGCAATAGTGACCCGCGGATCGGCTTCTGGGAGTTCGATGCGCGCGACGACGTTGGCAGGAAGGGGTATGTCTGCGTCAATCATGTGCGAAACCAGGATGCTCCACGAACTGAAGACGTTCCTCACCGTCTGGGCGCCGATCTTGCCGGAATCCATCTCCTCAATGAGATGATCCAGCAGCAGTAGCGAATCCCGACGCTTTATGCTTTTTGCTACTCTATGTCCCAAAAAGGGAATAACGTGGGCACGGAGGTTGCTTTCGTAGGTCTTGGTCGTATTCTCGTTCTTTCGCTTTTTTCTCCGTCGATCTACAAGCTGTTTTGCGTAGAAGACGACCTTCTCGTTGCCTAGGTCGGGGTCCACCCAGGAACCTTTGCGGATGGCAACCTGGACTTCCTGAAGATGGTCCCTCGCCTTCACCCATTCATCGAATCCAGGGCGGCGAGGCTGACCTGTGGGGTCGGTGTACCGGGCCTGCCAACGTTGGCCACGACCGTGGTCCTGGGACGGGTAGAGTGAATTTTTCCTCGTGCCGCACTTGCAGGGCTCGTCCCCTTCTTTGGGGTACTTTTTATGCCAACGATCAAATGGTGCGTCGGCTTCGCCGGGCATGGTCCTCCCCTAGGATGATTTCTATTCGTTGCTTGCGAATTTCGCCCACTAATCCGACGATGGCTTCTGTGATCGCCCGAGGCGGCCCTTCTTGATGGAAGCGGCTAGTGAGTTCACCTCATCTTCCAGGTAACGCACACGACTTCCATTCCGGTTCCCCTCCCTGTTTGGGCCTGGGCCCGGTCGGTAGAAAGGGCCTATAGGATAGGCTCGTAGTAGCCCTTGATTTGTCCATCGGCGCCGAGTCGCGGGCGAGATTCCGAGTCGCCGCTCGACTACGGAAGGTACTATATAGCGCTCGACTTGTGTGTTGGAACCCCCGTTCTGATCGGGCATTAGATCATTCCGATTCGTGTGCGCTCCAGAGCCCTCTGGGTTATTGCGAACTCCTCTGAGTTGAAGGAGGGTCTTGTCCACTCGGCTGTAGGCATCCATCCAACTCCCGTCGGGACGTAGATGGGCATGCCACGGTCCGGTTCGACTGTCTGACGTTCGGCCGGGCGGCTCATCTACAGACATTGATGACTGCCTGGAATCTAACGCACCGGTGAACTTGGCGACAGGGGTAAATTGTGTGTTATGTCCCTGTTCGTGCGGGTATATTCATTAATATTTGTTGGCGGCATATGGTTCGGTCATTGGCATCCGGGAGAGGGGGCTGAGGGTGACGACCTCTAGCCAGCTTCCGCTCTGCGCGGGCTCGTGCCGTACAACCTCGTGGAGGGCCTGCTCTCCAACCCCATTAAGCTCACCGGCTATCAGGTCTACAACCGCAAGGCGCCCGCACCGTCAGCAAGGGGCACCAAGATCAACTCCATCTCGGATTGGACCTGGTCGCTGACCGTCGTTCACGAACCCGTGGTGACCTTGGAGGAGTGGAAGGCCGCCCAGGAGGTGACCGCCGGCCTGCGGGCCGGCGCCGAACAGGGTGGCGGGCTCACACGCATCCGGGCTGCGGCCCGCCAGATGGGGCTCACCGTCACCGCGCAGGACAGCAGCGGCTCGCCCACGCGATACCAGATCGGACAACGCCTGCTCGTGCTCCCCACGCCGGTGCCGGACGTCGTCGTCCAGCAGGTCATCGACGACGGGCTCGATCACGCACGCTGACCCCGACCGAGCCTTGCGGGCGGCGGTGGAGTCCGGAGCTGCTCCGATCATCGCCGGCCCACAGAACCGTGGGGCCGAGACGGCGGACCGGTTACCGAAGTTGATTGGGTGATGTCGGGGCCGTTCGCCTGACGGCGGTTGCTCGGCTCCTGTAGCTGTGAGGCATGAGGTATGCGCAGGGCGGCGGGTTGACCGACGCCGGGAGGGCCGCGAGGGAGCGGTTACGGCTGCGGGCTGTGGAGCGCTTCGACGCCGGAGCGAAGAACGGGGAGATTTCGGCCGAGTTGCGGGTGAGCCAGCGGTCGGTGGAGCGGTGGCGCCGGGCCTGGCGTGAACGGGGCCAGACCGGAGTCCTGTCGAAGGGGTCGCCGGGCCGCTCCAGACTCAGTGAGGCCCAGATCGAAAGGCTGGAGCGTGAGTTGGGCCGCGGGCCGCTCGTTCACGGATGGGCGGACCAGCGGTGGACGCTGGCGCGGGTCAAGGCCCTGATCGGCCGACTGTTCCATGTGTCCTACACGGTCGAGGGTGTCTGGAGGCTCCTCAAGCGACACGGCTGGTCGTGGCAGCAGCCGGCGCGGCGGGCCATCGAGCGCGATGACGAAGCCGTCGAGGTATGGAGGAAGGAGACCTGGCCGCGGGTAAGAGCGCCGCGGCGGAGCTCGGTGCCTGGGTGGTCTTCGAGGACGAAGCCGGGCAGTCGATGACGCCGCCGCGTGCCAGAACCTGGGGCCGGATCGGCCGGACGCCCGTCGTGCGGGTGCGCGGACGGGGCTCCGGACGCGTCTCGATGGCGGGCATGACCTGCTACAAGCCCGGTGAGCGGTCCCGGCTGATATACGCGATCCGCGAGTACCGGGGCCGCAAGGACGAGCCGAAGGGCTTCGGCTGGCGGGACTTCCGGGACCTGATCGTCCGCGCCCGCACCCAGCTCGGCGGCCCGATCGTGCTGGTCTGGGACAACGTCCGGCTCCACCTGACCGCCGGGATGCGCGACTTTATCGATGGGAACGCCGAGTGGCTCACCGTGTTCCAGTTGCCCACCTACGCGCCGGACCTCAACCCCACCGAGGGCATCTGGTCACTGGTCAAGCGCGACATCGGCAACCTCGCCGCCGCCGACCTCAGCCAGGTGGCGCGAGCCGTGAAGCACCGGCTGAAGAAGATCCAGTACCGCCCGCACCTTGTCGACAGTCGTATCACCGGTACCGGCCTGATCATGGATGGCTGACCACAGACGGTTCGACAAGCCGGCTGCCGGTCAGTTCTCTATCCCTGGTGTCCTTGATCGCAGGGCACGGTCCGCCTTCCGCGACCACGGCGGTGGGCTACCGGTACCACTCGTCGCTGCTTTCGGTGAGTGAACGGCTCAGGTAGTCCGTCAAGTCTCGTGCCACCCAGCGACGGCTGTCAGTCTCGTGCTCCCAGACGAAGATGTCTGGCCGCTGGGGTGTCTGTACGAAGGCGAACTGGTCCCCGCCTGCGTTGTCCCCGAAGAAGAGGAGGGCATCGAAGGGCATGTACAGCTGGGCGAAGTCTCTGTCCGTGCGGAAGAGAAGGTTCTGCTCGACGATCTGCTCGACTGGCCAGACCGTGTCCACCGCGGAGCGCCCGATGATGCCGTCGCACTCCAGGAGTAGCTGTCTCAGATCTGCCGGCAGCTCGCGTCCCAGACGGTGCTCCGCGTCAGCGAGGGCAGCCACCTGCGCGGGGCTCCGGAACTCTGTTCCAGGAAAGACTTCGAGGGCCACTTCTCTCCACATGGCCCGGAGACTACTCAGCGGTCGACCGGGTCCGAACGGAGGGCCCGCCCGAGGACTCCCGGCAGAAGACTGCCTACCGAACCGCCCAGGCCCGCCGACATCACGAGTTCAAGTTCAGTAGCCGCCGGCGTAACAGGCCGCGAATTGGCGCCGCGTGAATCTGCAGCATCCACCGGTCGGCGCCGCCACCGCTTTCTTTTCGATCCCGATCGGGACCGCGGTGGTGAGGTGGCCAACCGGGGAGCCCGATGGCCTCGGGCACGTTGGGGATGCAGGGTCAGGCCGCGCGTGCGGGTTCTTCCGGGGTTGCCGGGGATAGCCGACCAACGGGGGAGGGGTCATCGGCCTACCGCCTTTTCACGGCGGTGCATCTTGCTCGGTGCTTCCTTGTCCTGTTGGAACCGGCCGGTTGCGTAGCGACGAAGCAGGTTCAGACCACGGTCGGTGGTGGCTGGGGTCTCCGAGAGGTTGATCCGCAAGAGCTGGCCGCCGGGATACGGCGCGTCCCAGGCGGCGGAGGTCCCGCCGTGGACGACGGTCGGGTTGAGCCGCAGTCCCGCTCGCCCGCACCGCGCCACCCAGGGCAGGAAGCCCTCCTGCGGGGTGCGGAGTTCGGCGAATGCGGAGTAGCCCGCGGCCGGCTCCATGCCCGCGATGCGCCGCACAGGAGATGCCGGGCCGTCGAGTGCGTGAGCGTTGCGGCGGAAGCGTTCAGCCATGACGGCCAGGTGGTCGCGGACGCGGCGGTAGGTCTCCTCCTCGGGGAGTGCCGCAAGGCCTGCTCGGCGGACGCTGTCCTGGGCAATCTGAACGAGCTTGGACGTCTGCTCAACGGGTGCCTCCACCACGGTGAGGAGGGAGGCGTAGACGAGCATGACGACCTCGCCGACGGGGTCGCCGCTCATGGCCATCCGCTCGAACCGGTCGCGGGCCAGGTGCTGCAGCAGCGCCTTGTTCCGGGTGATGGCGACGGCTGCGCGCAGCCCGGGCAGCGAGAGGTCCTTGGAGGCGGTCAGGATCAGGGCGGCCTTGCTCAGGTCGATGCCGTGGACGCGGTCGCGGAGTATCGCGGCGGGCTGCGGGCCTTCGGCCCCGATCTGGAAGGGGACGTCGAGGAGCGTGAAGTCCGGTTCGGCCCGGTCGGGCGGGGTGTGGCGGGCGCCGGTGACTCCGTTGGGGAGGACTTCGACGAGGCAGGTGCGCGTGGCCGGGGATGCGCCGGTGGGATGGAGGGTGCCGTCGTGCCGGTAGTAGGCGGTGATGGGGGTTCCCCAGCGGACAGCGCACTGGTCGAAGGCGTAGTAGTTCGGCAGCGGCAGGACGAGACCGTGGCCGGTCTCGGCGAGATGCGCGATGGTCAGGCTGATGGCCTCGGTGCCGCCGCGGGTGAAGAAGATGTCGGGCGGGTCCAGCCTCATGTTCAGGTGGCTGCCGAGGAGTTCGGCCATCGCCGCCCGGGCGCCCGCCTGGCTCCGGCCGGCGTACGTGGAGAGGGTTCCGTCGCGGATGAAGCGGTCGAGCAGGGTGGAGAGGTAGCGGGCGAGGTCCGGGGAGGGCGGGAAGCGGTTGCAGCCCTCCCCGAGTTCGATCGTCGTCTCGGTGTCCGGGTCGATGCCGTCGCGCAGGGCGCTGAAGGCGGTGAGGCAGTCGGCCTGCGCGGGGGCGTGGGTGGTGTCGTGCACGGTGGCTCCGGTGCGCGGCCTGGGCCGGGGCGCTGCCGGGCTTCCGCGGTGCGGACGTCGGCGAGATTACCGGATCGGCAGCGCGCTGGGGGAGGTTGTGAGGAGCGGGGGCACTTCGTGCAGTGCAGGAGTCTGCTGGCTCGGGGGAGAGGCGGGGGACAGGAGGATGTCGGCGGCTGCGTTGAGGTCGGGCGTGTCGGTGTGCTGGTGGCGTCGTACCCAGATGGCGTCGATGCC